>JBJSWM010001278.1:0-9805 GCA_046085865.1 Pirellulaceae bacterium | reverse complement strand
GGGACTTTTTGATCGCATGGCATCAGCAGGCGGCGGAGGGGGACAACGATCGCTCGAAATACCTCGTCCCCGCCTCGCGGCTGCATCCCATGACCGGGCGTTTCGTCGCTCCGCGGCCCGTGTCTGTGCTCAGCGCAGCGGTGTTCGTTAGCGTAACCGATCGCAGCCGGATTCCGATCGTTGACGCTTTTTGTCGTCAACACCCATGGCTTTGATGGTCGAAGGAGTACGCATTCATCAGGGCTGGTTCCGATTGCAAGCACGAAGTTCAGCGTGGTGTCGACGGAGATATCGACGCGACAGCCCCGCACAAGTCACGATGCAGGTCAACACAAGCGACCCCGGTTCCGGGATCGGCGAAATCTGGAAAGCGAGCCGATCCATGGCGAAGTAGGTGGGGGTGTTGATCCCAAACTGCCCCCGGTCGCTGGAATCGATCTCCAATCCAATCGAACGGATCAGCCCCAGGCCAGAAAGATCGATCGTTCTCCAGTCGGCTTGTATGTAGTCCAATTGGCTATCCGGGAAACGAAAATCTGCGAGATAATGGTCGATGAAGGAAGTGCTGGTTCCCGTTGCATTCTCTCCCGTGTAGCCAGTGATGCGAACAAAATAGTAGTCCGGATCCTGGCCCGTAGGCCCGCCGAATTTCTTCGAGAATCGATCCCCATCCCGCATCGTCAGAGCGGCGTAGGTGGTGTTGGCGATCGCCATCGACTGAAGGTTTGCGGGTTCCAAAAAATTGATGTAGGTGTTCCCGTAGGCGACGCCATAGCTGGAAGACTGCAACCCTGACCCCGGATAGGCGGCATACTGATTCATGTAGCTGCCGTTCGTCGAATCGACAACGTTGGAATAGGCCCAGCCCGACCAATACCCACCGAAATCGCTGGAGTACTCGTTCGGAAAATACGAAGACCCAATCGTGAACCCATCGGTATTGGAATCAGGGCCGCCGTTGTAAAAGCTGTTGGCCGTTGAAAGCAGGCCCTCGAAATCGATCACTTCCGCTTTCGTTGGGAGCGCAGAAGTGACCACCAGCAACATCGTCCCTGCCCATGCAGAGAGTGGGCTAAACCAACCATCGATCATCCCTCGCACTTCCATACTCCAAATCCTCTTCAAGGTGCTTCCACCACTTCGCCGCCTGCCCGCGTGATCCAAGCTGCAAGGACGTCTCTAGAGATGCTGTTGGAAAGAAATCGAACGTTGGCTGAACCGAAAACCGCCACCGCCCCACCTGGATGCCGCGATCGGATCTCATTATCGCCGCGCCATGCCCGAGGATCGTTCACCCCTCCAGACTGCTCGAACACATTGCTTCCGTTGATCCACTGGGAGTCAGGGCCTTCGGAATCCTCCGACACCATCATCGTGTCGTTAAGCCCATCGATAAGGTCTGCAAAATCAAACGCCTGGTCGTACACCAGACATCCGTTGTCGGTCGCATTCCTCGCGGAGATTCGCTGGCCATAGAGCCCGCCATAATCGCTGAAACCTTCGTCCTTCGGCTTGGAGGGAACGCTGGGACATCGGTAAATCGCCAAGGTGGTCATCCGCGCCGATCGGTTGGCTTGGTGATCGAACGGCAGATCAAAACGGATCGATTGATGCAGGGAAGGTTGGTCGATGAATGGAAGCAGAAAGGCAGACCAAGCCAGGTTCTTGCGGTGCACTGGCCCGCGGAAAGGACGCCACTCCAGACATCCCGGCGGCAACTTCCGATGGTGGTCGTGATAATTCATCAGGCCCAGACCAATCTGGTGCAGATGGTGCTCGCACTGCATCCTCCGCGCGGACTCACGAGCCATCTGCACTGCGGGAAGCAACAGACCGGTGAGCATGCCGATCACGCCAAGAGTGACAAGCAGTTCGACCAGGGTCGCTGCCCTGCGTTGCACTCCATCCAGGCGCAACCATTGCGTGGGCCCCCGCAGGGAAGCTGTCTGCATCGTTCTTTCCTATTGCAGGACAGTCCCATCCAGCCGCTTGGCGTCGCGCCGACGGAAGCACCCTGCCTCAACTGAGGCTCCGAGGCACCCACAGCGATCGATCCGAAGCGCCGAAATATTCGACGACCGTCCCGTGAAGACGTGGAATGATATTTTGGCTTTTCGACCGGCGATCCCACCCTGGAGGATCCATGCCCGTCTGATGCCAGGTAGGTCTTCTGACTTGCGAATCCATCCACCCGACGCCTTCTCATCCCGCAACCCACAAGGAGTCCCAGAACAATGGCATGAGGAGAATAGAGGATGGCGAAACCTGTAAAAACAGATTCCCATTCGCTTACAGCGGCCGGGCCGTCTCGGAATTGCACCGAGTTCCCTGTTCGCGGTGGACTGAAGATCAGCCAACACCGTCACCTGACACCCGCACCAAGATACATTCGGCGAAAGGAATTACAACCCGTAGGAAGAGAATTCCCTACCCAGCCCGAAATGGTTCACAGCCCGCCCTCAATTCAGTCGTTGTCCAAATTGGCTTCTGCGTAAGCTTCATCCGTCTCCCAGATCCGAACGGCGTAGGCGACTGCCCCGGTTCCCTCCAGAATCTTTGGACAGACTTCCTCCAAAAGATATTTCGCCATATTCTCGGCAGTAGGATTGTACGGCAAGAGAAAAAACCGCTTGGGCTGCACCATCTCCAATGCCGCTCTTGCGTTCTCATCTTTCTGATCGATCAGAAAACTATGATCCCAATTTGCATCGATCCAGCCTTTGCAGCGTGCCTTCAGGTCAGCGAAGTCGATCACCCGGCCAACCGAGTCTTGGACGTCGCTGCGCACCAGGAAGTCAGCGACGTAGTTGTGTCCGTGGAAGTGCTCGCACTTCCCTCCGTGCCCGAACAATCGGTGTCCCGCACAGAAAGAAATTCGACGCATCAAGGAAAGCCCCATCATCCATCGCTCCTTCCAGCCCATTGCAAACGAAACACGCCGAATATCGATCCGGCCAGCCAATCACTGCATCGACTCTCGAGCGTAGATTAGCCGACCGGCAAGGGAAGCCTGGCCCTGGGGGGCTCAGGGGGCCGCGTCAGAAGGAGCTTGCAACTTGGGATTGTCGCGATGACGCGTTGCGTCGCGCAACGTTTTTTTCTCCAGATTCTGCCGCCATACTTCCTGCAAATCGACCCCGGTCTGATTGGCCAGGCAGATGAGGACAAACAGCACGTCCCCCAGCTCCTCACCAAGACGATCGGGCGACTCACCAGACTTGAAACTCTGATCGCCATATTGTCGCGACAGGAGCCTAGCCACTTCGCCGACCTCCTCCACCAACTGCGCGAGATTTGTCAATTCGGAAAAGTATCTGACGCCGATCGAACGGATCCAGTTGTCGACGTCGGCTTGCGCACCCCGAAGCGTGGTTTCCGCCGACCCATCCGCGCGGCCTGGCCCTTCCTCTCGACCTAGTGCTTCGTTTGTCATCGATTCAATTCCGGTCGACAAAGTGGCTAACGAGCGGGATTCAGCAAGACATGGGTGCCGCTCTTACCCGCCACGGCGATATCGATCTTGCGATCGCCATCGAGGTCCCCGGTAGCGATCTGGAGTCCGATCCCAACATGCCCTTGCTCCACCGTCGTCCTCAGAAAATCACGGCTCTCAGGACGGTACTGATAGAAGACCAAAAGGGGCATATCCTTCCCACCTGGATCGCCACCATTGTGAGCGAAATAGCGTTTTCCACTGATCAATTCCTCGCGACCATCCCCGTCCAAATCGGCCAAGGCTAGCGCGTGAGGCTGCGAGTAAGAGCGATCGACAAGGATCCGATCCAAAGCGATTTTTCCATCGCCATCTTGGCCGGTCTGACGCCACCAATAGAGTCCATAGTCATGGCCTTCTCCAACCAGAATGTCGGCTTTGCCATCCCGATCCAGATCATGCACAAGCATCGGTACGCTGGCCTGAATTTGCCAATCCGGATGGTGTTTCCATCCTTTTTCCCAAGCCCCCTCGGCAGGTTGTTCGTACCAACCTGTTCCCGTCAGCAGATCCTTCCGCCCATCTCCGTTGAGATCCCCCACTCCCATCCCATGAGAGTTTCCGCTGGGAGCGATCTCCGAAGCAACCAGACGAAACTTGGCCCCCCCTTCGCCCGCCTCCTCGGATGGCATTAGGCGGTAGACCATGACAGGGTTCTTGGCATTCCAACTGTTGACGACCCAGTCGGGAGTCCCATTCCCGTCGATGTCATCCATCAACTGGCCTTCATTCTCCGACTTCCCGGTATCGACCAGTAGATGCTTGGGCCAAGTCTGCCCCAATCGGAGCGCTTCTTCGCCAGGATTCTGATACCAGTGCACTTGCGAAGGGATGAACGATCCTGCGATCACATCCAGCCGTCCGTCCTGGTTGACGTCCAGAAGGAAGTCGCCATTGCTTTGAACGTACCCATTCCAGTCTTCGATCGTGCGAACGGGTCGAGGCACCCAATCCGGTGAACGATACCAATGCCGGCCAGCGACCACATCCAGGCGGCCGTCCCCGTCGATATCCCCGACGGCACACCCTTCGTTGGCGTCCAGCATCAGGGAACGAATACCCCAGGCAGGCCCTTTCGCTTCCTGAAATGCCCCAATTTCCTTCCCACCAGCAGTAGCCCCTTCCTGAGCCCAGCTTACAGGGCCGCTACTGGACCATGCGCCAGCCACCACCGCCATGCGAAATGCCAAGCTCTTCCAGGACTGCACCACAAGGCGGCATGCAACTCGCATCCAAGATTCCTTTTCGAACATCGGTATTCTTCCTCTTTCAGAATCGTCCACTATCGTCCCTGACCCCTAGGTGGACCTCGCTATCCACCGCCATCCAGCCTCCCACCGATGACCTGATCCCAATCCCATACAACCTTGGGCTCCACGCCATCGCTCGCCCTTAGGGAAGCCGCCGCCGGGAAAAAAGGTCAACCCCCTTCGGGCTGACTGCCCGCCGCAAGCCTGCGAAAGTACGCCTCGATCACTTCCCGATAATGGGAGGGGAGGTCGCGTGTTAAATCCTGGATGGCTTGCTGACGCTGGCTGGGAGGCAGATCGCCCCAATTGCCCTGAGGGTCGAGTTTCTTTCGGTCGATATCCCCTGGCCCCGATTGCCCCTGAGCACGGCTGTCCTCAAGCGGGGTACTGGGCTGAGCCTGAGAACCTCCTGACCTCTGTTGCTTCTGTTGTTGCTGCTGCTGGCGTTGTTGTTGCTGCTGCTGTTGTTGCTGCTGCTGAATCTGCTGCTCAATCTGATCGATCAGCTTATCCAGTTTCTCAACAATTGCCTTCTCCTGCGACTGCACCTTCTCACCTGCCCGCCCCAGATCCAAACGACGCTCCACATCGGTCATCAGCCTCGCCACCTCATCCAAGGAGTCTTCCTTGAGCGGTTGGATATCGGTGCGCATCAATTTGGCGGTTGTCGAATAGCGGCCCGTCAACTCTCCCTCCCTCTCCAGCAATCGCTCCACTGCGTCCAGGCATCTCTTGCGATCCAGTTGGTGGTGGGCGCACAGCGCTTCGTAGAAGAAAAAACTGGATGGATCAACCACCAGCTCCGCCTTCACCCCCTGCAACACTTCGGCCGATTCGTCATAGAGTCGATGCTGAGCGAACCAGCGGGCCATCACCAACCTCAAATCTGGCTCGGCCCACGACGGAATCTCGGTCCCAATCAATCCAGCCAAATGATGCCAGTCCGACATGGCGGGGGGCGAGACCGCCAGAAGCTTCCCTTCCAATTGCTTCATCCCCGGACTGACGGCAGCACCTAGCGCCAACCACTTTTCCATCGCCGCGGGGCCCTGCAACGAGCCGTCGATGGCGAGTTGATCCAAGGCGACTTGTAGAGCCGTCTGGGCCCCCTTCTCCTCGGCCCACTTTCGCCATGACTCCACCCAAGTATCGGGCGAAGGCCACTGCCAAGTCGGCTCCTTGGCAATCGTCGACTGTTGAGCCTGGCAGATGGTAAGGCCGTTGGGGGAAATCACCACCATCCATCCACACATCAACAGCCATCGAATCGATCGCTTCATGAGCGGCATTCTTTCCATCGCTTGGGTTACTGATCCTTGGCGTCGATCTTCCGGACGATCTCACGAGTCACTTCCCGGAGTTTCTCTTCCCGCTTAGCCAGTTCGGCCAACTCTTTCAGCAACGCTTCGTCGGTTGCTTGCCCCGTCGGGTGCTTCGGGTCGCTCAATCGCCCCGCAAGCTTCTCGGTTCGCTGATTGACCCTCACTTGCAGTGTCTTGATCAATCGCAACTCCGCCAATGCATCGACTAAAGGTTGCTCCTGCGATCCGCCCTGCTGACCTCCACCTTCTCCCTGCTGAGCTTCCTTCTGCTCCTTCCGCTCCTTGATCGCTTCGGTCAAGGAAGCCAGCAATTCCTCCAGCGCTTCGATAATCTCTTCTTGGCGCCCAATCGCTGGTTCACCTGCCTCCCCTCGACTCAACCAATCCGCCACCTGCTCCATATCGACCAAAACCTGACTGACCGCCTCGGGGAACGCCGTGCTGGAGCCCTCCTCCTGCAACAGCATCATGGCTCGCTGCCCCTCCAGGACAATTTTTCGTTCCTCCTGAGCCAAGCGATTTCCCTGCAGTTCCCTTTGTCTTTGCCTAGCATCGCCCTCCAGTGCATTCCACTGTTTGGTACCTTCCAGTACCTGCTGTTGCATCTGCAGCATTTTCCGGAATCGCGATTCCAATGCCTCCAGCGATCGCTCCACCTCCTCCTCCCGCATCTGCCGCAGGATCTTCTCCAACTCTTCGACCGCCTCCTTCAATTCCTTCTCTGCTGCCTTCTGTTCCTCCACCGCTTTCTTGCGATCCCCGCTATCCAACTGACGCTGGGCCTGCTTCATCCGCTCCCTGGCCCGCTCCACCCGCTGCTTCGCAGCTTCCTCCGGACTTGAAGGGGGCGGCTCGGTAGCACCCTGCTGCGACTCCCCAGGCGATGGTTCGCTCGACGATCCTTCGCTACCATCCTCCGAAGGACTCTCACCTTTCTTCGGCGATTGGCTGGAAGGACTGGGCGCCCCCTCCGATGACTCGGACTCGGACCCGGACGACTCTCCTGGCATCGGCATGGCGTCCGTTGACTTTGGCTGTTCCGAGGGACTTGGCATCCCCTCCTTCGAAGAATCGCTCGATCCTTCCGATCGACTTGCCTCCGACGGTTCAGATGCCTCCGCACTTTTAGGCGACTTTGGTTCCGATGATGGCTGCGACTTGGGGTCGGTTCGCTCTGACTTCGGACTGCCATCCTCCGAACTGGGATCTGGCTTGCGGCCTTCGTCGGGTTGCGACGAGCGATCTTGTCCCGATTCCGATTGGGGCTTTTGCTCCGAATCACTTCTCTCAGAGGGCCGGGAATCAGACCGCTCCTGGCTTTTCGGCGAGGTTGTTTGCCCCTCCTGAGTCTCCATCTGCCGAGCCACCTGCTCGGCCTGATCGGCGACCTCTCCCTGATCGCGGGAGGCCGACTTCAGGTCTTGACCATTTTCGCTGCGGCCCCGCAACGATCGTTCCATCCGCTCCAGTTTCTGAATATCCCGAATCCACGTCTCATACTTCTTTCGCTGATCCTTCAGCCGCTCCTGCCGATTCTCGCTCTGCAACAGTTGCAGCAGCTTTCCTAGATCTTCGGCGCTAGCCAGCTGTTCTTCCAACGCTCGCTGAAGCTGCTTCTTTTCCAAAAGCTCTCCAGCCGATTTCAATCGCTGTCCGGTCGCCAACTCTTTGCTGAGCTTGGCAGCTCGCAGCAGCAATCCCGATCGCTCCGGGTTGGTCGTCGACTCCAGTTCGGACATTCGCAAAAACAACTCTTCCATCTTGGTGAATCGATCAGCCAGCTGACGCTGCTGATCGACCAAGGTCTTCAGGGAGTTGTCCCCAGCCGGTGGCTCGGTTGGTGCCGATTGAGCGATCGAGTGGAGGGGAAAGCAAAAGACGAACCATGTCAACAGAACGGCTGCATGGCATCGCATCCCCAATCGCTTGGCGAAGCTCTGGAACAGACATCCGATCATCGCATGTTCCTTGTCCAAATTGATTACCAGCGGCATGGTGCCAAGCGACTGCCTGACTGGCAGGAGCCTTCGGTTCCGTGGCCAGCCGAGAAATCCTTTCCCACCAGCGTCCGAAGGAGACTCATTCAGTATAGGCCTTCCACCGAGCCCCCGCCAAAAAGATCTGCGGGGCATGAGCGACTATTTCTTCCCCTGCCGGCGCTTCTCTTCGAAAAACCAAGTCAGAATCTGCCCACAGGGTTCGGCAAGCACCCCTGGACAGACCTGTGCTCGGTGGTTCAATCTCGGATCGCTAAGCAACTGGTAGAGTGAATCGACCGCACCCGCTTTCGGATCTCTGGCCCCATAGACCACCCGAGGAATCCTCGCCTGCACGATGGCTCCTGCGCACATGGGGCAAGGCTCTAGGGTGACATAGAGTGTGCAATGTTCCAGACGCCAGGTCCCGATGGATGCGGCCGCCTGGGTGATCGCGATCAGCTCGGCATGCGCCGTGGGATCCTGCAGTTGCTCACGCTGATTCCAGGCGGCTGCGATCATCCTTCCTCGATGCACGATCAACGCCCCGACGGGTACTTCGTCCTCATCCATGGCGCGCTGGGCCAACTGCAGCGCCTTGGCCATCCAGCGAGCGTCCCCGCCATCCTCTTGCGAATCGACCAAGAAACCGCTCGCATCCGCTTCCCTGTTTCGCTGCACTTCAACGGGAAGCTCCTCGCCATCGAAAGAATCTCGCGTCATGGCTTGGAAGGTGCCAGAGTGCGGTACTGGAGATTTCGCACCTCGACCTTCGATCGAAAAACGCAGTAGCCGAAAGGTCGACTTGCACGCACTTCGCCCCGCACCGAAAACGACTTCCCCTTCCGTTCGACACGGATCAATTCCTCATCATCCATCCAGACCACGATTTCGGCATCACTGACCACCAATCGAAATCGATACCAGCGGTCGTTTTTGATGTCCTTGTAACTGGCGGTAGAGTTTTCCGAGGCATCATTGCCGTCGATGCTGCTGATGCCGATCAATCCACCTCCCCAGCCTCCGCAGATGAACGACGCATGCTCCTCCCCGACAGGGAAGGTCAGTCCGGCGAGGAAATCCGATCCACTCTTGCGATTGGCTTCCCAGGTGACTTCGAAGTTGGATTTTGGAAATTCCTTCTCGTAGGTGATACCGGTCAGAGGATCGCCAACATCCAGGGAGAGATGCCCCTCGTCGGTGAACCCGATCTCTCCATCGCCTCCGAACTGCGTCGACTTCCAGCCCTCCATCGAACGGTTGACCAACATCTTCTGCCAGGGCCCCGCCCCTTTCACACCCTCCTCGCATCGGCCCAGCGCTCCGGGGACGAAACTCCAGAGAATCCATGTCCAGGTCGCCATCCAGGCCGAACGAGTCCACGACTGATGTTGTCTCACGCTGAAAGACTCCTGAAAAAGCGGTTCCATCGGGGGTCGGCTTGCGAAGGCGACAGCGCGACCTCGCACTACCCATCCGCTGAAGTATAACCAGGAGAACCCGTGGTCGGCCAACCGTGCCGCCCCGGGCCTCGCCTCACTTTCCTGATGCCTTCCAGGCCTGTGCGACGATTCGGCACGCGACCACCATCTGCCCGCAGCCAGAAAGGCTGGATATTCTTTATGAAGGGTGTGCAGTCGAAGGTCGCATGGGGCACCAGGAGAGCAGGAAGGAACGGATGATGGCGCAGTCGGATTTGCTGAAGGACGCACCGGTCAGGCACCCAAAACTACTGGCATGGATCGAGCAGGTCGTTGCCATGTG
>JBJSWM010001277.1:0-5947 GCA_046085865.1 Pirellulaceae bacterium | reverse complement strand
TGCAGCCCCTGCAGAAAACCGCGCACGATCATCTGCGCCCGCAGGTCCAAGCGTTTGATCTGCGAAGCCAGTTCGGGTTTCAGATACTGCTCAACTGCTACCATCCCATTCGTTCCGCAATAGAATCGCTAGAAAAGAATCTCTTCCGGCTCGCCACGCGCACCCTCGACGCTGGGCAGTCGAGCTACCCGACAGGCAATCGACTAGGTCGCAAACTTGGGCACCTCCGGCTCGGGGAGTTCCCGCAGCAGTTTCTCAACGATTCGATCGGTGGTCATGCCGTCGGCCTGCGCCTGAAAATTGGTGCTTAGCCGATGGCGAAGCACCGGAACAGCGATCCGCCGAATGTCGTCGATGGCGATGCTGAATCTCCCATCCATCGCCGCCATCGCCTTGCCGCCCTGGATCAAAAACTGTCCGGCTCGCGGGCCGGCGCCCCAATCGACCAGTTCCTTCACAAAAGCAGGTGACTTGGGGTCGGCGGGCCTGGTCGCTCGCACCAGCATCGCGACGTATTTGACAATGTAGGGGCTGACCGCCACGCTGGACACCAGCTTCTGAATGTTCAGGATCGCCCTGGCAGAGAGAATCTTCTGGATCTCCGGCTTCTCGTTCCGGGTCGTCGCCATCAAGATCTTCTCTTCTTCATCGGCTGATGGATAACCGATGCGGATGTTGAACATGAAACGGTCAAGCTGCGCTTCAGGCAATGGGTAGGTCCCCTCCTGCTCGATCGGGTTCTGCGTGGCAATCGTAAAGAATGGCTCGGGCAAACTATACGTCTCACGCCCCACCGACACCTCGCGCTCCTGCATCGCCTGCAGCAGAGCCGCCTGAGTCTTGGGAGGGGTTCGGTTGATTTCGTCGGCCAGCAGGATGTTGGTGAAGATCGGTCCCTCGACGAACCGAAATATCCGCTTTCCCTCTTCCTCCTCCAGGACATTGGTTCCCGTGATGTCCGATGGCATCAAATCGGGAGTGAACTGGATTCTCTTGAACTGGGCATCGACGATCTTGGCAAGGGAGCTGACCATGAGCGTCTTGGCCAGACCGGGTACTCCTTCCAGCAGGCAATGCCCGCGCGTAAAGATCGCCGCCATCAATTGCTCGATCACCTCCTCCTGCCCAATGATCGCCTTGCCCAGTTCCTGCTGCATCGCATCCCGATGCTCCCGAAACTCCTTCAGCAGCTCGGCGATGTTCCTGGTCGGCTTGGGGGGTGGTTGATTCGACACGAAAAACCCTCGCTGGCGATTGGCAAAGACCGCTGAGACGTCAGTCGGCGACAACTGGGATTGTACGCGATGGCCGGGGGTTGCCCATAGATGAGTCATCCCGTTGGCGCTGGTCAAACCAGGGGCTGTGGGCAAACAGCAAGCTGGATCCTACACGGGAAAGCACAAAACATTTGCCTGCGATCGATTCGATTCGTGCTGCTTGCAATCTCCTGGCCAAGGCAAGCTCGAAGGGATCGACCTTTCCAGCATCCAACCGCTAGCTCGCATCGACCCGAATGCCTCTCCAACCTACCACGATCGGCTTCAGAAATTCTTTCTGGCGAGTTTCCAAGATGGTTCGCGACCCTGCGAATCGCCCAAGGTAGCCCCAAAAGGGCAAGGGGACAAAGAGTAGGCCTGGCAATGGCCTGTCGGCGAAACACAAGGAGTCAGAGAGATGCTAAGCAAACTTCTTTTGGGTTCGATGGTCACGGTAGGTGGATTGGGCTTGGTGGCTGGGACAACCGCACTCAGCTACTTGAGGATGGGAATCACCTCGGTTCGGCAGGAGATCGCCGATCGCATTCCAGTCCAGGTGGAACTGCAGCGAGCTAGGCAGATGATTGCCGAATTGAAGCCAGAGATCGCTGAAAACCTGCGGCGCATCGCCAAGGAGGAGGTCGACCTGGAACGATTGCAGGAGGAACTGGAGACCAAGCAGCAGCGGGCCGACAAAGCGCGATCCGATGTGGTTCGACTGAAGGACGATTTGGAAAGTGGCAAGGAACGATTCGTCTACGCCAAGAAAAGCTACACTGCCGAGCAAGTGAAGGAAGACCTAGCGACACGCTTCCGCCAATTGCAGACTCAGGAAGCGACTGTCGAGAAGCTGGATCAGGTCTTCCATGCCCGACAGAAGAATCTCATCGCGGCTCGCCAGAAACTCGATTCGATGCTGTCGGCCAAGCGGCAACTGGAGGTGGAGGTGGAGAATCTGCAGGCGCGTCTGACGATGGTGGAGGTCGCCGAAGCATCCAGTCGCGTCACCGTCCACGACAGCCAGCTCAGCAAAACGCGGGACCTGATCGATGCGATCGGTAGCCGAATCGATGTGGCCGAGAAACTTCTGGATGCCGAAGTCGAACCGACCGGAGCCATTCCAGTCGACCAGCCTCAGTCCGAAGATCTGCTCGACCAGATCTCCCGGTACTTCGGCGAGCCCCAGGTGGAAACGGTGGTCGTGACCCCGTAAGCTTGGAGGGCGATCCGCCGATCGCAGCCGCAAGGCAGACAAAGTGTCCGATCGTCCAGGCGATCGGTTGTCGCAGCCGGGGAAAGTCGAGGAAGTGGTGCGAAAAAAGGAGTCTTCCAGCGATGGTTGGCGGTCAAACCCCCATCCTGTGGGTCGATGGAGTCGGGGGATACCTGCTCTGGACCCTGCCACGCATCCTTCTGGGCCGGACAGGAAGCCAAAGCTGCGATTGCCAGATTCTGGGAGATCTGGGGGATAGGTCCTACCAAATTTGGCGGACTGGAGAAAAGCACCTGGGGTTCGATCTACCAGAGATGGTGGGAGCCGAACCGAAACGGCTGAGGCACGGCGATCGGATTATCCTGGGAGAAAGTGTTCGCCTAGAATACCAATTGTCGAACCCGTGGAGTGCCACAGCGCTCTTGAAAATACTTCCGCCACATCGCTGGCGTGAAGCGATCGACGGGGTGCTGATGGTCGACAGGTGCATCGTGCTGGGCGCTTCCTCCCAGTGCCACCTCCGGTGTCTGCAGTGGAAGGACCAAGTGGTGATTTGGCGGGAAGCCGAAGCATGGCATGTCAAATCGTCAGTGCCTCTGGAATGCCAGGGGAAAGAGGTTGGCCTAGTGGCACCATTGGAACCTGGCAAGCGTTTGCTTGGACCGGCCTTTTCCTTAAGCCTTCAAGTCGCTTGATGCATTTGGATCGATGCCTGTTTTCCCGCTTCCTTCCGATCGGCAGAAAAATCTTCTGCAGGCCACCGTACGTTCGAAGGGAGACCGATTCCTATTCCAGCGGTTGGCACCGCCCCGATTCCGATCCCCGGGAAACTGGGACATCGGAGCGACTCGTACACTGGAGCAATCGATGAGATTTGGATATGGCAATGGAGACCAGCCACTTGCGGGCTTCACCATCCGCCGTGGTGTCGGTGTCGGCGGATTTGGGGAAGTCTATCTGGCGACCAACGACGCCGGTAAGGAAGTGGCGCTCAAGAGGATCCAGAAGAATCTCGATGTCGAAGCCCGTGGTGTTCGTCAGTGCATCAACCTGCGGCACACCCACCTGATCGATTTGTACGATCTTCGGATCGACGAACAGGGGCAGGGCTGGATTGTTATGGAATATGTGGCGGGTGAGAGCCTCAGGGATCGAATCGATCGCAACCCTCAGGGTCTATCCACCGAGGAAGTGCTCTCCTGGTTCGGGCAGGTTGCATCCGCGGTTGCCTACCTCCACGATTCGGGAATCGTCCACCGCGATCTCAAGCCGGCCAACATCTTCATCGACGGATCGCTGATCAAGATCGGCGACTACGGGCTCACGAAGTTCATCTCCCAGTCGCGGCGTGGTGGCCAGACGGAAAGCGTCGGGACCCTCCACTACATGGCCCCAGAGATTGGCAAAGGGGAATATGGCAAGGAGATCGACATCTATGCTTTAGGAATCATCCTGTGTGAGATGTTGACGGGCGAAGTTCCTTTCGATGGGGAGAGCGGTCAGGAAATTCTGCTCAAGCACCTGACTCAGCGCCCCGATCTTCGCCACTTACCAGAACCATTTCGCAGCGTGATCGACAAGGCGCTGGCCAAAGACCCCAAGGAACGGTATGCCTCGGTCCGACAGATGCTCCTGCCGCTGGGACTGCAGATCGAACCCAACGGGCTTGCTGCCAGGATCCATCCATCTGCAGCCTCCCCTGGTACCGCAACGCCACACCAAACCAAATCACCGCCGATTCTCGAACCGCTTCCGGCGCTCGATCCCGATGCAGTCCGTTTCGGACGAGTCGAGGATACCCCCGAGGCGACTGAAGCCAAACGATCCAAAAGACTGCAGAAGACCGAGTGGTGGTCGCCGGATGGGCAGCAGTCGGTCGATGCGGTGGAAGGATGGATTGCCAAGTTCGAAGAGCAGCAGAAAGCTTGGCTGGACAAACTCTCTGGCGCCCAACCGAAGGAAGCGGGGCGTCGCAAGGGCAAGAGCCGAAGTGGCAAACCATGGGATCCCTGGAGTCTCTGGGTTGGATTGCTGGTCGCTTCCCTACTGCTTCAACCGCTCTCCCTCTTCAGGGGATTGTTCCAGGTCGTGTTGTGGGGTGGGCTAGCGGCCCTGGTCGTCTGGGAGTCGACCGGACGCAAACGACTGCTCCCTCACTTCCTCGCGCGTTACTTTCCCGGCAACAGCTTTGGCCAACCAGTCCAGTCGCTGACCGCCCCCATGCCAATGACTCGCAAGCAGTGGGTGGTTGCCGAGCGGCAGCGACTGGCAGATCAACCAAAAATCGAACGCTGGCAGGCGATCACCAGCAACTGGTTCTTCGCTTTTTGCGTCGTGTCGGTGCTGGGCATTCTCGGTACT
Source organism: Pirellulaceae bacterium (assembly GCA_046085865.1). Taxonomy (GTDB): domain Bacteria; phylum Planctomycetota; class Planctomycetia; order Pirellulales; family Pirellulaceae; genus JBEISR01. Next base: position 1,117 of record JBJSWM010001277.1, on the reverse strand, counting down.
CTTTTTGGCGGTGGATGGGGAAGATGGGAGCAACCCGGTTGGCTGGCGGCGGCCTGTTGGAGCGGTTTGGTGATCTGGGGAGGCTCCAGTCTTCTCCTGGCGCTGGCCAGTGGCTTTTCTGCTCGGGATGAAGATGGCATCCTCTTCCGCTTCCTGCAGTTGGCCAGCGGCTTGGTGCTGGGTGCCGGTGCCTTCTTCATCTCGCAGTATTTAATGATCCCATGGGATTTGGTGGGAGACACCAATCGCTACGGCGGTCTTTTTCCATTGACCAAGGTGGTGCAGTACTCCGACAACCAAAAAATGATCGAAACCTATTCGCTGACTGCCGATACGGTCACGATCGAAACCTCGGAAGGGCAGGTCTCCAAGACGGTGCCGCGATACCGTTGGTGGGGAAGTTTTTATGAAGAAAATGGCGTTCCGACCCTCCCCGTCTACCTGATTCACTTCGGTCTTCTCTTCGGAATGGTGCGATGGTGGCGAATGGCCGATCCTCTGAGGAAGCGGCGGTTGAGCCTCTTGGGGCTGGCAGGCGCGATAGCGGTTGAGACACTTTTGACAGGACTGATCCCCATCGCTCAGCCCTGGGGATGGGCCATCGCCGCTGGAATTGCCAGCACAGTCTCTCTTGCGTCCCCCTGGATTCCCTACGATCATGGTGAGGGTGCAAGGCAGTCGAACCGATATTCCTGGGTGAGGGTGGGCGGAGACCAGAATAGGAACGTCAGGGAAACAGTTTGAGCCTTGATAATCGCGGTTGCAACTTCTGGAGTCGGTCGACAGGCCAACCCAGTCCTGGAGCTAGACGGATGGTCCTGAAAGCCCACAAGCTCATCGCCAAAGCCCGGCCTTTCCGGCGATCTTCGATGGAGTCGCCCGAACGCCGATTCCTCGTCGGACTGCTGGTCGGTATCTTCGCCTCCCTCTGGTGGATCAGTCCCACCAGCAGCGCCCAGCAACCGCCGGAACTTGGTGGTTGGTGGAGTCCGGGTGGTTGGCGGCAGTGGGTTGCCAATTCTTTGAACTCCGCGTTGGATCTGGATCTGATTCCTTATGAGGACCTGGAGCTTCCGGCGGGCTTGGAACCGGTGCCGATGCAGGCCGGCCGTGTGAC
>JBJSWM010001276.1:0-8304 GCA_046085865.1 Pirellulaceae bacterium | reverse complement strand
TCTCCTGGTCAGCGCGTTCCAGGGTCGACCATCAAGCCACCTGAACGCCTCCGTATCGAACTCAATGCATTGGGTACGTTCCCCTGCGCGATCGAATCCACCCACTCCAGGATGGAGACGTCTTGGGGTGAAGGACGACATTGACGAACGGTGGATGGGGACCGACCGATGGTTCGGTTGCCACGGGTGGTCGTCACGATGGTTGAAAGAAGGGACCGCTATGCCTGGAGCCCGATCACGGATTGATCAATCTGGCGCGGATACGATTTCCCGCCTCCTGAGCCGAAGGACTCTTGCGGTACCACTCGACCGCCTCCTGAGGCTTGCCCGATTGCTCCATGTTCCTCGCGATCAGATACCAGCAGATCGGATGCCAACGTTCGGTTCCTTCCTGCTTGAGCATCCAGCGGTCTGCCCAACTCTGGGAGGTTTCGTAGTTTCCGAGATCGAATTGCGCCATCGAGAGGAAGAGACTTCCCTCCAGTTTGCTTTGTCGGTAGAGCCCCTGATAGAGCGAAATGCGTCGCTGGAACGCCTCATTTTCTTCGTTTGGCAATCTGCGAATCAGAAGGCTTTTCTGAAGTTCGATATCAAACGGCAAGCGATCCAACGTCTCGTCGTCGATCCGAAGCGCCATGTATCTCCCCAGGGCTCCATCCCCATCCAGATTCGCGTCAAATTGACCCGAAAGATGCGCCAAGCGGGCTCGCGTCACAGGTGTATCGTCGGCATAGAGCCCAACGCGTGACATGTAGCGTGCCGTGAAGGCGGTGACATCTTTCAGTCGCTCCCGCAGATCGATCGCATACTGCTGTGCCATCCAGGGCAGACTGCCCAATCGAATCGCGCGGTCGGGGGCTGCCAATTGCAACTGCTGCTTCCAAACATCCAGATTAGCCGCAAGTCGCAGACGCAAATTCCCGGTCAGCGCCGACTCCATCCTCTGCATGAGCCGCGAGAGGGAGGCGGGTTCCAAATCGAGCACCAGGAAGGCTCTGGCGACATCCGGCGCGGAAACAGGATAATCGAAGAGGTCGGCGATTTTGGCCCGCCGCAGAATGGCTGGATCCTGCTGAGCCTGCTGCAGTGTCGCCACTCCCTTTTGATCCGGTCCTGGCAGTGGAATCCCCAGTCGCGGCTCCAGCAAGTAGAGTTGCTTGCCAACCGGAATACCGATCGCCCAAAGACGGTAGCTGTCCTCCGTGATGCCGGGAAGAGCCACCCAGCACGGATGCAGGTCGGCTTGCATGGCCAGCTGAAGGAAAACACGCGCTCTTGCTACGGCGTCACCTCGTGCGGAGATCGCAGTCTGCCAGGGCAGCTGTGTGTAACCTGCGGCGTTGTCGTCCATCGGCAACTGCGGATTGGTTGGCAACGTCTCGATCGACTTGGCATCCCCCTCCATCATGATGTTGCGGATGGTCCAGTCAAATAGCTTCAGTGCCTGTTCCAGTCTGGTTCCCTCTTCCTGTCCCAACTCTGCCTTCTTCGCCTCCAGCCATGGGGAGAAAAGAGGATCTCGATACGGCCTGGCCAGCACCCATTCGACGATCGCGTGCATCCTCTGACACTGATAGAGGTAGTCGCAATGCGGCTCGCCAAACTGCATGCTGGATAGCTGAGCCCCCCAGAAGCTCTTGCGAAGTGGCGACGGAATGCCTTCGATCAGATCGCTTGGCTGCCAGTCCGGTTCGGGCGGCTGACGAGTCGACCAGCTGTTCAGTTGACGCGTCACTTCGCCGACAGCAACCCGCCTTTCCAGCAGGATCATTTTCGGGATGTCTCGAAGTGCCTCTTCGATCGTATCTTTGCTGGCTTCGGCCGACTGAACGCTGGAAGAAATACCGATCAAATCGCTGGAGGCGGTATCGCGGCAACCGGCGCAGCTGATCAGGGCGAGAAGATAAATGCCGATCCGCGTTAAAGAGGCTCCAGGAGCGATCTGCTGCGGGGACCGGGGGCTTAGGCGATTCATTGGAAGCGATCCATGGGGAACCCCGGAAATACGGGGAAGGAAGTGTCTCAAGGTTCTACGCCGGAAATCGTGAAACGGTTTCCCAAATCGCCACAACGCGATCAAGAACCGCAGCGAAATCGGACAGAGGGACCATGTTCGGGCCGTCACTGGGGGATTGATCTGGATTGGGGTGCGTTTCGAAGAAAAAGCCGTTGGCACCCGCTGCCGCAGCCACTCGCGCCATCGGTTCCACCATCGCTCGGTTCCCCCCAGTGGCTCCCCCGAGCCCACCGGGCTGCTGGACTGAGTGAGTGGCATCGAAGATCACCGGCACTCCCAATCCCTGCATCAGAGGAATGGCCTGCATGTCGTTGACTAGGCGACCGTAGCCAAAGAAAGTCCCGCGTTCACACAGCATCAACCCTCCACTGCCAGTCCGACGAACCTTGTCAACGACGTAACGCATGTCGCTGGGCGCCATGAATTGCCCTTTCTTTACGTTCATTGGTTTGCCCGTCTGCGCGGCAGCAACCAGCAGATCGGTCTGCCTAGCCAAGAAGGCAGGAATTTGCAGCAGATCGACATGCGCAGCGACGATGGCCGCTTGCTGTGGTTCGTGCAAATCGGTCGTAACAGGCAGTTGCCAATGGGACCGAATCTGGTCCAGCCACCTCAAGCCATCTTCCATCCCTGGCCCACGGTAGCTGCTTCCGCTGGTTCGATTGGCCTTATCGAACGACGCCTTGAACACCAGCGGCACACCGCGTTCCTGGCTGATCTCCATCAGGCGGCCGGCGATCTCTTCGGTCAATCCCTGACTCTCCATCACGCAGGGTCCTGCAATCAACAGCGGTCGCTGCAGGGGATTCCAATTCAGGGAACCGATCTGCACCGAGGGGGTCGACATGGTCATCAAGTCAGCTCCAGATGCCGGGCGATGGAATGCAGTTGCAAGACGACCATTTCACCACATGTCGACCATTTCACCAACCCGCCTCAACTCTCCGATTTCCTCCCGCCGGTCTTCCTGTGAGGCCGCCGCCGAAAAGCTTGGGTCCGCCAATCCAAAAACCTTTCGGATGCATCCGATTCGTCCGCGGGCGATGCAAGGACCGCTAAAAAGCCGCCAGTTGCGAAGAACTTACGACGAATGGGGAACCTGGACTGCAACTGTCCTGCTGGCGATCTCCAGCCGCAATGGCAATTCCCCGGCATACTCTCCATCGATCTGGTAGGCGACTGGTTGATCCGATTCGATCTCGATCCACGTCGCGCGAAACTGCTGGAATCCGGTCCACCGATGATGCTGCCGCAAAAGAAGCGACAGGAAATATCCCAGCCCCCTCAGGATGCCGCCTCGTGGGAAATAGCACCCATCGATCCTACCATCCTGCTCCGGCGCCTTCTGTAGAAAGGGGAGCCCCATGGCATAACGCGGAATCAGAAAACTGAAGAACCAAGCTGCAGTTGCCTCATGCCTCTCATGGGGCGCTGCTAGGTCACCCCACCGAAGTCGCAGAGGCGGAAAACGATACGCCCAAAGGCTCGCAAACAGGGCAGCCACATACTGCAACTTCCAGACGTTCCCCTTTCTTGTCAGATGGATGCGCCGCACGACATCGGCATCGAATCCAGCCGAAGCCACGATGAGAAAGGGGCGTCCGTTGGCCATGCCAACATCCAGTTGCTTGGTGCGGCCTCGCTGCAATGTCTCGACCAACAGCCTGGGACAGGCCTGCAAACCAAGGGAAGTGGCCAGAAGATTTTCTGTCCCCATCGGAAAGACCAGCAGGGGGACTCCGTCCGGCAAGCGTTCGGCCACCGCATTGACGGTGCCATCGCCACCCGCGGCCACGACTCCCCGCAATGCGGAACGGGGAACCGCATCGAGCACCCCTCCCAACTGATCCAATTGCGCCACGATGCGACAGTCCCATCCTGCCTCCTGGATACCGCTGACCAGCGCGTCGACCAACGGCTTCCGATTGACCGCCCCGGAAGATCGGTTGACCACTACCAGAACCAGATCCCGGCTGGGAGGTTGATCCGTTCGCCCCGTCGCCGCGGACTTCGGATCCATCACGTCACCTGACACCGGCGACCTCGCGTCGGCCTTGGTTGCAAGCTGGCACTTCCTGAGCCACGATGAAGCATCATGGCTGCAACTTCTTCAAACGCACATCCCGGAACTCCGCCCACATGGGAGCTCCTGCATGGAGTTGCAGAGCGAGAATCCCTTCAAGAAGCTGGAGCTGGGGATCTTCATCCGTCAAGTCGACAATCAGTTGCCCGTTCAGGAAGTGCTGAATCCTGTTTCCCTTGGCGAGAATCACGACGTCATTCCAATCGTCCAACCGGAACAGCTTTTGGTAAGCGGACTGGTCCATCCAATTGGCCAACACTTCCTTCTTCTTCCCCTCGCGCCACACCACGCGCTCCCCCACCAGACATAGCCGCCCTCGTGCGCCTCCTTCGTCGTAGATGAATCCAGCGACATTGGGAAGATTCCGCTCATTGCGCACTTCGTGCTGATAGCCGCGCACGACCCAACGATTCTTCGCCGAACCTTCCGTGATGTGGCGGGATCGATACTGGATCCCAGAGTTGTTGGTGGCATTGCATCGAAAAGAAAGCCGCAAGTCAAAATCCTTGATAGCGCCACCTTGCCAGATCAGGAAGGTATTGCCCTGAGCGACCGCCTCGGGAGTCGTCTCCCCATGAATCACTCCATCTCGCACCGACCAAAGCCTCGGATCTCCATCCCACCCCTCCAACGACTTCCCGTCAAAAAGCACCTGCATGTCGGGTGGCGGCGCTGGAGGGGAAATCGGTTCCTCCGCCAAAGCGAAGGAGATCGTCCCCCAGACCAGCAGGCAGGCAAACGCCCCTGTGGTGAAACGGGAAACCATGGGGAACTGGAGGACATAGCCAAACGAGTGCATCGAGGAATTCCTTTGGGAAAGCGTCGTCAAGCCAGCAGGAACAGGAAGGAAATCGCCGCCACCGCAACGCGGCTTGGGAACTTGCGATTTCCGTGGTGTGATTTTGGAAGATCTTCCTCCCGAGATTACGTGAATTGCTTCGTTTCAATATATCAGGAAGGCCGATCGATCAGGCAATCCGCACCGACTCACCTTGATCCCTTTTCCGGCCTTCTGCTAGTCTGGCGGATGGCAAGGAGCCGACGAAAGACCGAAGGGAGTCCGAGATGCTTTATGTTTCCAGGCACGAATTGATCGGCAGCGGCATGATTCGCTTCGTGCATCGTTGGGTTCCGGAGTCGAGTGACCCTTGGGCGACGCTGAGCATTTTGCATGGACTGGGGGACCACGGGGCCAGGTTCGACCGCGCAGCGCGATGGCTGACGCGACATGGCATTGCGGTGGTCGCTTGCGATTTGATTGGTCATGGACGCAGTTTCGGCTGGCGTGGTTGCATCAAGTCGTTTCAGCATCTGATGGAAGAAGTGCACTGCGCGGGGACCTTGTCCATTCCGGGGATGCAGGATCTTCCAAGATTCGTTCTTGGTCACAGCATGGGCGGCAATCTGGCGCTCAATTGGATGCTGCGCCGCCCTGGATTCTGCCATGGTTTGGTTCTGCTGGCCCCGATGCTCAGGCCGGTGCAAACGATTCCGCCCAGGGTGCTCCGAGCGGGCAGGACAGCAAGCCGTTGGATTCCCCATTGGACCGTGCATCTGCCGAAACAATTGGAGGCGCTCACCAAGGATCGTTCCGCCATCGACGCCTACCAGAAAGACCCTTGGGTTCATCGCCGAGTCTCGGTTCGTCTGGGAACCGAACTGCTTCACTCTGGCGAATGGATACTGGAAAATGCGCATCGGATTCGCAAGCCCTGCTTTATCATCCACGGAAGTAGCGATGTGCTGGCAAGCCCCGATGCCTCGCGCGATCTGGCTCGCGATAGTGCTTTGGTCACCCTCCACTGCGTGCGTGGTCTGCGTCATGATATCCCGAATGAAACCGAATGGCAGCCGATGTTTGATTCGGTCCGCCGCTGGATGGCGCATCAAGTGACAGAAACGACACGCCCCATGGCTGCTTGACATTCGATCGATGGAATCGGATCCAACCAACAGCACGGCCCCCGAACTGCATCCAGCCGAAGACTGCCCTCTGAACCAGGGAACTTCTGCCTTGCAGCAGGCACTGGAGGTATTTCAGCTCTTCCTTCGGCTGGGCTGCTGGTCTTTTGGTGGACCGATGGCGCATCTAGCGATCTTCCACCGGGAACTGGTGACACGTCGCCGTTGGATGTCCAGCCAGCAGTACACGCGGCTGATGGCCATGTGCCAATCGCTACCAGGTCCGGGCAGTTCTCAACAGGCATTTTGTATCGGACTGCATCGCTGCGGCTGGCTGGGAGGGGTTGCCGCCATCATTGGCTTTGCTTTTCCTTCGGCGACATGGCTGACGATCTTCGCCCTATGGCAGCCTCCAGCATCCGCATGGTGGTGGGAATCGCTCCTGCGCTCCCTTCTCTGGTTCGCCATGGCGGTGGTGCTGACGGGCTTTCGATCGATGGCGCATGCCAATTGCAAAACTCTCTTCCTTCAATCGCTTGCGATCAGCGCCATGATCGCTCAACTGGCCATACCTTCCCCTGCCATTCAGCTGTTATCTCTGCTGGCCTCTGCGTTGGTGGCTGCCTGCTGTTTGCCTCGCCCTAAGACGCAAGAGCCGCCAGGCGTCAGCGTCCGTGCTCCCCGCCACGCTTGGCTCTGCCTGCCTGCATTCCTCATCCTGCTTCTCATCACAACCTGGGAAACCACCCATGACAACTCGGTCGCTGGCAAATTGACTCGCCTGTTTCGCGACACCTACGTCGCTGGGGCTATGGTCTTCGGCGGAGGCCACGTCGTGCTCCCACTGCTGGAGGCTCGCCAGACAGCCGGCGGCGGGATCGACCACGCTACCTTTTTTGCCGGCTATGGTGCCGCTCAGGCAATTCCCGGCCCGATGTTCACCTTCGGCGCCTTCTTGGGTGCCCATGCAGTTGGGGAACCTTGGAAGATCACCGGGGCGATCGTTGGTTTGGTTGGGTTGTTTCTACCCGGCCTGCTTCTGGCAGCAGGCATGCTCCCCTTCTGGAGCCACCTAGCGGGGAGACGCTGGTTTCAACCAGCATCCCTTGGGATCAATGCAGCCGTTGTCGGGCTGCTTGCCGCAACCTGCATCCGGCCTCTCGGGTCGCATGCGTTGCACGGTCCCTGGGACTGGTTGGTGGTCTTCAGTGGTTTCTTGCTGCTGGAAAGCCACCGATGTACACTTCCGGCACTTCTGGCGCTGCTTGCGCTGATCGGTCTTCTGATCCCGATTTGACGAAGTATGCCGAAGGGATGGAACGGGGAATCCCTACCAGGAGTTAGCGAGAACCAACAACCTGCAAGCGGTTTTCGACACGTTCCACCCCAGGTTCCATGGCAGCCACATTCGCAAGTAGTTCCGCACGCTCTCGGCTTTCGACCGCTCCTTCCAAAACCATCGTCCCCCCGACCAGACGCGAGCGAACCTCTGAACCCCCGATCCGCTGCATCCGCGCTTGCAAGTCGGTGGATCGCCGGACCGTCGGGATTTGACGATTGATGGAGGCTCTGGGTGTCGAGAAACGACGAGCTCCGGAATCACCGGCATAGCTCCCCATCTCGATCGGTTCCGTCGGCACCTCTTCGGCGGCCCCCATCCCATCGATCGCTGCGTAGAACGATTCATCGAGGACAAGACGAGGCGGATACATGCCACGCGTCGACTTGGCAGATAGCGGACGATTGCGAGTGCGGCTCGATTCCACTCGCAAGCCTTCCGTTGCGGTAGCAACTCTCCCAGTCCCGATCGACTGCTCGCTGCCGACGAATCCTTGCTGATCGCGGCGATCGGAGCCGACGAAGGCCGAAGGATTCCGATTGCCTCTCAGAAATCGCTCCTGACCTTGCACGATGCCCTGTGGAGCCCCTCCCACTTGGCCTGGCATCGCCCCCCCCATGCCGGGCATCATACCTTGCCCCAGGCTGGGCAACTGGCCGCTTCCCGGACGACTCTGACGCGACATCGGTTGCCCCATCGACCGCTGGCCAAACATCTGCCCCTCCACCGGCTCAGCCACGATCGCCGAAAAGAGAAACAGAGTGGAGAGGATGGGGAGTAACCGACGACTGCCGCGAATTGGTCGGCTCATGGATTTGACTCCTGGGAGTTGGGGGCGATTCGTATCGAAAGTGCGTCGGCGATCGACTGCCCCAAATTCAATCGAACGTTTTGCCCGTCAATTTGAATCTGAACATGGTCTGACGCGATTTCGGTCAACTGCAATTGATGCAAGGGGACGGG
>JBJSWM010001275.1:0-793 GCA_046085865.1 Pirellulaceae bacterium | reverse complement strand
GAACCGGCCACCAAGACGAAGGCCGATGGCAGCTATAGCTTGCTTCCGCCCGGACCTGGCACCTACACAATCCGTGAAGTGCTGGATCCTGGATTCATGCAAACTTTCCCGATTGGCGGCGAGCATGTGGTGACCTACGACGGCATCAATCCACCGATCGGATACGACTTCGGAAATCGCTACGCTCTCGATTGGGGTGATGCACCGGCACCCTACCCCACGACAGCGGCGCAGAATGGAGCGAACGCAGGCTTCCTGCCCGGGTTGGCTCTTGGAACTCGCATCGACCTGGAAGACAGCGGACAACCGAATCCTTCCGCCACTGGGGATGATATCGCGGGTGCTACCGATCCGGTGACCAATCTGGTGATCGACGACGAAGACGGGATCACCTTCCTGCGTCCGCTGGTCGTCGGCGATGCCAACAACAAGTTGGATGCATTCCTGACCAACTCGACTGGTCAGAATGCTTATTTGCATGCGTGGCTGGATGTGAACGGCGACGGCGATTGGAATGACGCCGGGGAGCAGTTGATCAAGAATCAGCTGCTAGTCGCGGGCAGCAACGTGGTCACCTTCGCCATCCCAACGGGCGCGAAACTGGGGACCAGTTACATGCGATTCCGGATGGCCCAGGAGACCAACGTGGCCGTCACCGGTCGCTCGCAGACTGGCGAAGTCGAAGACTACCAGGTGCTTTTGGTCGATTCGCTGAACATCGCCGTCGATGACGCGTTCACTGTCGGCCGGAACTCCCTGAACAACCCGCTGGACGTTCTCGCCAACGACTTCA
>JBJSWM010001274.1:0-3989 GCA_046085865.1 Pirellulaceae bacterium | reverse complement strand
GGACAACGTGATAACGTCATGGAGTCAGTTCCTTATGGAGGGGGATGGCTAGGACATCATCGTAGGCGAATGGATGACGGGATGCTGCGCGGCTGCATCCAATCGTTCGCCTTCGCATCGCCCAAAACGGCTTGGTCGACTCCGCCGACAGCAACCAGTCGCTGTCACAATCAGGATCGCACCTGCACCAGGAAGGATCCCAAACCTGCTGCTAGGTCCAACCGCAATGCGTTCGAATGCGTTCAGAGACCTTGGTCATGCGATGATGACGATGAGGCGTTGGGGGCCGATGCATCGAAAGGAAACCACGCATCACGCGGGCTGTTGGCAAGCTCCACCAGGAAAGGGACCAACCTTTCGCAGATCGCTTCCATCAACTGCTCCCCTTTCTCCGCAGATGCATGGTGAGGATTTCCACTTCCCGACTGAGTGGTCAGCAGGTGCCAGGGACGCGTCAGGGATACCCAGCCTTCCTGCAATGCGCGAAATCGCAGCGGGCGTACCTGACCCGAATCCGCAGCGAGAGTGCCATCGGGATTTCGAGCCACCAGATCGGGACGACAGGCCAAAACGAGTGATGTCTCCATTTCCCCTGCGTGATCATCCGGATGCTTGCAAATCTGAAGGGCACGATCTTTGATCGCCTGATACCAGTTGCACAGGAAGAGATCGGCGTCCAACTTTCCGTAGACCTGACGAAGGAATGGTTTCAAGTCGTTTCCACCGTGGCTGTTCAGCAGGACAATCCGATGGATGCCGCTTCGGACCACCGACTGAACGACTTCCTCAAGAAATCGAAACAACGTGACAGGAGAGATATCGATCGCGAGTGGAAATCGCTGGAGGTTGCTCTCGGTTCCGAAGGGAATTGTGGGGAGAACAAGCACCTTGGCCCCCTGCTGCCATGCACGACAAGCAATCGTGTCAGCAATCCAGGTCGCTTCGATGCTGTCGGTGCCGTATGGAAGATGAAGATTATGTGGCTCGGTTGCCCCAAGTGGTAAAATCGCCACCTGATGCAACTGCTTGCGCACGGTCTCCAGCGTGCATTCTTCCAGTTGCCATGGACGACCGTTCGTTCGGATGTCTGGATCTTGCACAAACGCCTCCTTCATGGGACAGATCGACTACCGACGCCGCTGCAGTTGCGGCTGTCTGCTCCATCGTATCGACTCAACCGACCACTCCGATCGCCCTTGCAATTTTCTAAAGTGAATGATCCACCGCCGACGGTGCGTCGCCTCCTGGGGGGTAGCGTTTGAGCTTGCGGTCGAGCGTCGATCGTTCGATGCCGAGGATCGCGGAGGCTCGGGACTTATTGCCGTGCGTCGCTTCCAGAACCCGCAGAATGTACCTTCGTTCGATTTCCTCCAATGGGACCAGTTCACCCGAAATGGAGTCGGCGATGACGGTCGGTTCAGAGAGGTTGGAGAGAGCAGGGGAGGGGGCGCCAGGAGTCCGCAGATCGAGTGCCAGGTAGGCTGGAGTGATCCGGTCATCGACGCAAAGCACCCACGCTCTTTCTACGGCATTCTTCAACTCTCGGACATTACCAGGCCAGCGATGCTGCGTCATGGCGGCGACGGCTTCCGGGGAAAAGCCTCTTGGCCCCTGTCCCGACTGCTGCAAAAATCGCTCCAAAAAATACTCGGCCAGTGGCAGGATGTCCTCAGTCCGTTCCCGTAGTGGTGGAATCATCAATTCGATCACTCGGAGACGAAAATAGAGGTCTTCGCGAAAGTCCTTTTCGCGAACCGCCTCTTCCAGATCTCGATTGGTCGCAGCCAGCACTCGAGCGTTCGACTGGATCGACTTGCTGCCCCCGACTCGTTCAAAAGGATGGCCGTCCAGGACGCGAAGCAACTTCGCCTGCAGTTCCAATGGCAACTCCCCGATTTCGTCCAGAAAGATGGTCCCTCCTTCCGCCAACTCAAAGCGTCCGATCGATCTCTCGCTGGCTCCGGTGAACGCCCCCTTCTCGTGTCCAAACAGTTCGCTCTCCAGCAGCGTGGGAGCAAGTGCCGCGCAGTTGACGGCTACAAATGGGCCTTTGGCATGGGGGCTTCGGCGATGGAGTTCTCGAGCCACCACTTCCTTTCCAACTCCACTTTCGCCGCGGATTAGAACGACCGAGCGGGTTTGAGCGAGCCGCTGCAATTGAACCATCAACCGGTCCATCGCGGGAGATACGGCGATCCATTCTGGTGAGGGCGGAATTTCTTTCTGCAGCCTCTGTATTTTTCTCTGGCTGTCTCGAAGACGGTGCAACAATCGGTCTTGATTGCGGAGGGTGACAAGAGCCAGCCCAAGTGTCTGCGACGCCGCAAGAGCAACTTCCAGGTCCTCTTTGCCGAACATCGTGCGATCACACCCGCAGTAAAGATGAACCAGCCCCAGCCAGCGGTCGGCGTCCCGAAGGGGAATCGCCAGGAGACTCGATACGCTTCGCACCGCGCTGAAGGAATCCTGAGACTCTGGCATCGCAGCAGGATTGCGGGCGAGGACTGCCTGCCCATCCCGAAATATCTGCTCGACCAATCCATCGTCCACCCGTCGGTAGACACGGCCAGCATCTTCTTCTGTGGCCAATGCCACCAGATCATGAGTGGCAGGGTGCAATGGGTCGACACCGCGACGGACGATCAGGACGGCACCGGCACTCGCCCCCGTCAGTTTCCTCAAGAGGGACAAAGTCGCTTGCGCGGCCTCCGCTTCACTCCCAATTCCCGCTAGATCGAAAGCCAGTCGGAAGAGCTCGGCCGCGACATCATCCTCATCCACCGCTCGGCTTTGCGACGCCGCCACCACTCCCGGACCACTGCGCCCTTCTGCCACGAGGGGCGACAGCAATGCCGCAGTATGGCTCTGATGCAGAATCTCCAAACCAGCACCTGGTTCTTGGACACCACCATCCCCCTCGGCCCGGCTTCCTGCCGTTTCGATCGCCCCCCCTAATTGACTGGAAAAAAGAATGGAACACGAGCCGACTTGGATCTGATCGCCCGGTCGCAACCGAACCGGTTGCTCGACCTTGATTCCGTTGACAAACGTTCCGTTGCGGCTTTTTTGATCTTGGATCCACCACCCCTCTTGATCCCAGTAAAGCTCGGCGTGAAATCGACTGCAGAGGTGATCGGCCACCACCACGTGACTTTGGCTGGCCCGCCCGATGGCGATGCGTTGAGTCGGGTGGAGGCGCAATACGTCGCTCCACCGCCCGCCATGCCGAATAATCAAATAGCCATTGGATTTGTTTGGTTGCATCGTCTATGACGCCCAATTATTCTGAATTCCGTCGAGAATGGCGGCGGAACGTGATGAAAAATTCCGCAACTGTCCGACGGGAAAGAAATGCGCCTTGATCGGCCCCCATCCTCTAGGATGAGTGTCGCTTGGTTGCCGAAATCCCTTTTGCCCATGGTTGACCAAAACCTCCGACGATCCATTCGGGCGGATCGATCGGACATTTGTTTTCGGGAGCTGCATTATGCCGGTCCAGAGTCGGTCGCGACTTCATGGTAGTCGATGGTTGTTGACGACGGCTAGCCGTTGCCTTTTTCTCGCATCGGCATCGATCTTGTCGATCGGGCAAGCAGCGGCTCAGTTTGGGCCAGGAGGATTTCTCCAGAACCGAGTCGTCGGTGGAGTTATCGTCGATGCGAAAGGGGTCGTGCGCAATGCGGAGATCGCCGATCGACAAGAGATGTTGCAATCGATGCGGCAAGTGGTGCGTGGACCGCAGGCGGACTTCCGCCAGCCCACAGACCAACGCTGGATCTCTCTGAAGGAGTTACAGCGGCAGATCACCGAACTCAAGAAGGCGGATCGTCCGATTCCGGAATTGCTGGCACCGCCACTAGAAGTCACGAGTGAAGCCGCAGGCGAGAATTGCGAGACCGCCGATCAGATGGCTGAACGCAAGAAACTTTTCCGCAGCGAAATTGCGGTCGGCGAATTGGTTGCTGAAAAACATCCCAATGATCGCTGCG
>JBJSWM010001273.1:0-5692 GCA_046085865.1 Pirellulaceae bacterium | reverse complement strand
CGCAGCGATCACCAGCTGCACCAACACCAGCAACCCGTCGGTCATGCTGGGTGCCGGATTGCTCGCCAAGAAAGCCGCAGCACGTGGGCTGAAGGTGCCTTTCTATGTGAAGACCAGCCTTGCCCCAGGATCGCGGGTGGTCACCGATTACCTGGAGCGGGCTGGGACGATTGAGCCGTTAGCGTCGCTGGGATTTCATGTCGTTGGTTATGGTTGCACCACATGCATTGGGAACAGCGGACCGCTGCCGGAGCCGGTGGCATCGGCGATTCAAAGCGGCAATCTAGTGGCGGCGGCGGTGCTTAGTGGAAACCGGAATTTCGAGGGTCGCGTCAATCCTTTGACGCGTGCGAATTATCTGGCAAGTCCACCATTGGTGGTCGCCTACGCTCTCGCTGGACGTGTCGACATTGATTTTGACCGCGAGCCGCTGGGGACTGATACCCAGGGGCAACCGGTCTTCCTAAAAGACATCTGGCCGACGCAGGCCGAAGTGCAGTCGGCGATCGACGGCTGCGTGCTCCCTGAAATGTTCCGAAAACAATACCAAGGCGCCTTCACGTCGAATGAGTCCTGGAACGCCATTGCGATCACCCCCGGGGAGTTGTATCGGTGGAGCGAAGCGAGCACCTACATCCAGAAGCCACCGTTTCTGGAAGGATTGGATCATGCTGCCGGCACCATCCAGTCGATTCGCGGTGCTCGCGTCTTGGCGGTGCTCGGTGACTCGGTTACCACCGACCATATCTCCCCTGCGGGATCGATCGCCAAGGATTCGCCTGCTGGCCGATTCCTTCAAGAGCATGGGGTTCCGCCAAGGGACTTCAACAGCTATGGTTCGCGCCGTGGGAACGATCGCGTCATGGTGCGGGGAACCTTCGCCAACATCCGCATCCGAAATCAGATGACCCCGGGAGTTGAAGGTGGGGTGACCAAGCATCTGCCCAGTGGCGAAGTGATGAGCATCTATGACGCCTCGGTCAAGTACAAGGCGGATGGTGTGCCGCTGGTGGTGATTGCTGGAGCGGAGTACGGGACCGGAAGCAGTCGAGACTGGGCGGCGAAGGGAACTTTGTTGCTTGGCGTTCGCGCGGTGCTAGCCGTCAGCTACGAACGGATCCACCGCAGCAACCTAGTCGGGATGGGAGTCCTGCCGCTCCAGTTCCTACCTGGTCAAACCGCAGCCTCCCTGGGGCTCACTGGAGACGAAGTGCTCGAATTCCCAGCCCTCGACGATTCTTTGCAGCCCCGTTCGACGCTTCGTGTCCATGCGAAGCGACCGGATGGCTCCCACCTTCAGTTCGACGCCCTGGTGCGGATCGATACGCCGGTGGAAATCGATTACTACCGCAACGGTGGTATTCTCCCGACCGTGCTGCGGAAGCTTGCCGACAACTGATCTTCCTGCTAGAGCTTTCACGGAGGCAACATCGATGGGGTGGTGGCGGTCCTTCCAGCGTCTGTCGCTCGCCATGCAACTCAGCCTGATCTGGTTGATTGGCTGGATGGTCACTGCCCTGATTGCCTCCGTGATGCAGAATACGGGAGGTGGGAATTATGCCGATTCCGGTTCGTTTCTGCACCACCTTGCGATGCTTGGTCTGTTGGTCGGCATTGTCTCGACGTGGCTGGTATGGAGACGCGAGCAAATCGAAACGACGGCGGCTCTGCAGTTCCAATCAGTAGAAAGTCACTTGGCCGTTTGGCCCCTGACGATCGACCAATGTGTGGTGGTGCTGCCCGAGCAATCGCCGCACCGGACGGTCGATCAGGTGCCGCTTCGGAATCGACGTAAGATCCGCGCCTTTTTGGCAGCGGGGGCGACGATCGACGAACCGCTTTTGGAGACGATGCAGGATTTTAGTCGGCTGGAAGTGCTCGATCTACAGAACGCGTCGATCGATCCCGATCTTTGGGATTGGGTGACTCATTTTCGCCGTCTGAAAACCCTCCTCGTCTCCGGTGCTCTTCCACCAGAAAAATTGTCCCTTCTTCAGTCGACGTTGCCTGAGGTTCGAGTGATTGATCAGCCGACGTGGCTGGATATCCATGCCGCTCAGCCCGATCCACTTTGAACCGACCACTCATTTTGGTGCGCACAGCCATTGCAACTTTTGAGTAGGCGCTAGGATTGCCGCCCGCAAGCGACCCATCGTCATCGTCGTCGGTGCCTTCAGATTGGGAGAAATGCCATGACTTACGATGGAAACTCCTCCACTCGCTATCGCATGATCTTGTTTCTGGTCATGCTGTTGGCGCTTGCGGTTCCCGTCTATCTACTGACCAAGCCGCAGGGGCCTCCGCCAAATCCATCGCCGACCAAATCGGCCAATGCGGATGTCGGGGCGGATCCGACGATTCTTGCCCCGAAGGAGATTGAACGATCGATTGCGGCGGCCGCTTTGCTGGAGAACAATCAACCGGCAGAGGCGATTGAGGCCTACCAGCAACTGGTCAAAGACTATCCCAACGTCTCTTCCTTTCGGCGCAACTTAGCGATTGGCTGGCTGAACCAACTGGAGACGCTCGCCAAGCGGGCATCGGACCCTGCGGAAGATCGCGAAGCCATTCGCAAGCAGATACCTGATGCACTGGAGTCAGCCGAAGCTGCCGCTCAGCAAGCCATTGCGACTCAGCCGGATCAGCCTGCTTCCTACCAGATCGCCGTTGCGGTCGCGCGCCAGCGAATCGCTCAATTGCCGTTGGTGGCCGACGAACTGCGAAAAGAGCTGCTCGGAAAGTTGGAATCCTACCTTCAGAAAAGCCCCGGCAATCCCGCACTGGCTCTTGCGTTTTATGAGACATCCGAGGAACTTTCGACTCAAGATCCAGACATTTTGCAGAAGTCAATCCAGCCTCTGACAGATGCCTTTGCCCTTCAACCACGCAATCTTTATCTCGCCAAGATTCTGAGCGAACGGCTCTTCGATGCTCGCGATCCGCGTCTGGTCGCCATCCTCCAATCGGCTCAGGAACTAGCGAAGCCATTCTCATGGCAGATGGAACCGATTTTGGGGGAAAAGGATCCGATCGGTTATTTGGATCGAGGGATTGCTTTGGTGAAAGAAGAGAAGTGGGACGAAGCGACCGAGTTCGTCCTCCCATGGCTCAACACCCTTGGATCCACCTCGGGCTTCAAGCCAGATAACCGTCTATTGGCCCCCGCAACGCTGGCGTTGGTCGATTTGAGGGATATCGAGCGGGCGGTGCGAGCCCGGGCTCTTGCTGAGGAGGTATCGGCAATCGATTCGCAGCGGAAGGATCCCCAGTCGAAGGAAGTGTTGCGTGAGAATGCGGCTGGCTCGGCTTCCGCGGTCCGCTGGTGGGATTGGGACGTCGATACGTTCCCCGAAGTCGCGTGGTCCGATGCTGGTCTTTTTCGCGTCGCACGCTGGATTCCGGAATCCAAAACACTGGGGGAGGTTCTTTCTGAGTTTTCGATTCCTGAAGGGACGACGCAATGGAAAGCGATCGATCTCTATGAATCCCAGTATCCGCCTCGACCGACCGTACCCAACGAGATTCGTCGAGCTGCGATTCGCAAAAGAAAGCCAGATTGGTCCGACGACCAAATCGACCAACTCTTAGGGCAGCGACACGATACGCTCAAGGATCTGGTTTTCTGGGGGCCCGCCGGGATCCGCGTGGTCCCGACGCTCAGCGACCCGAAGACGGGCACGATCCAGTCGGGGGATCCGATCGTGTTGCCTGGGGCGGAGTCGTTGGTGGGTGTTAGGCAACTGGAGGTTCATGACTGGGACGCCGACGGCGACCTGGATCTCCTGGTTTTAGGTGAGGATCGACTTTGGTTCTTGGTCAATCTTGGGGATCGAACTTTCCGGGACACCAGCCCCGATCAACTGCTTTCCGAAATGCCTCGGCCTGCAGGCATCGCCTTCTGCGATATCGATCGCGATGTCGATGCAGACGTGCTAGTTTCGGGAGACGACGGCAAAACGGTTGGCATGCTGGAGAATCTCCTGCACGGCCAGTTTCGCTACCGATCGCTGGATGGGCCCTGGAACGCCCTGGCAGGGAAGAACCTGTTGCTACCTGTCGAATGGGATGGGAATGTTTCGTGGGATTGGCTTGCGTCTGGATCATCGCAGCCAGTGCAATTGCTGACGACGACGACGGACGCATTGGGGAGATTAGCAGCTAGGCCCCCAAAAGAATTCGCGCAGTCGTGCGAGACACTTCGACTGGGAGATCTCGATAACGATGCGCAGGTGGACTGGATCGGAGCTGGGGCGGAAGGATTGGTCTGTTTTCGCGGAGGCAAGGTCGAAGTCTTGCAGAAGGGAATTGCCTCCGATGTGGCAGTCGCGGATGCCGATCGAGACGGGCTCTTGGATGTGTTGGCCGTGGTGGATGGGAAGTTGCACTGGTGGGGCGAGTTCGCTTCGCCAGATCAGCCGTATGCGCAGTTCCGCGTCAAAGGGATCGCAGATACCAATGGTGGAGGGCGAATCAATAACTACGCGCTGGGAGGACTGCTGGAAGTCTATTCCACCGGGCGATACCAAGCCGCTTGGATCGAAGACGATGTGACTCATTTCGGACTTGGGAAGCAGGGGGACGTCGTCAACGCGCGGATTCTTTTCAACAATGGCCTGACGCAGAATATCTTCCAGCCACCCACCCAGGCTCTTGTCGAAGAAGTTCAGGCTCCCAAGGGGTCTTGTCCTTTCGTCTATGGTTTCGACGGCCAGCGTTGGCAGTTCATCACCGACCTTTGTTGGAATGCACCCCTGGGCCTTCAGATCGCTAGAGGGAAATCCTTGCCCGATCGCGCCTGGGAATACCTTCTGCTACCAGGTCGCTTGGTGCAACCGGTCGATGGAGTCTACGGCTTGCGCGTCACGGAGGAACTTTGGGAAGCTGCCTACATGGATACGGTCCAGGTGGTTGCACTGGATCATCCAGTCGATGTTGAGGTGTTCACCAACGAGAAGGTTGGGCCGGCGGAGATTGCCGAGCCGAGGGTTTGGGCTTTTCGAGACTTGCGGGAGATCCAGCGCGTGGTCGATGGCCACGGAAGAGACTGGACCCAATCGCTGCAGCGTCAGGATGGACGCTATGCAGTCCCCTTCCAAAGAAGAGTCTGCCAGGGACTGGTGGAACCAACGAGGCTGGATCTGGAACTCGCCGATCCACTCCTTCCCTCCAGCCAAGTGCAGCTGATCCTCCATGGCTGGATCTTTCCCACCGATACCTCTTTGAATATCGCCATCGACCAGAACCCGAAGCTCGATCCGCCTCAACCTCCAGCACTTTGGGCAAGAGACAAAGATGGGCACTGGAAGGAGGTGTTGCCATTCATGGGGTTCCCTGGCGGAAAACCCAAGAGCATGGTTGTCGACCTGACGGGCAAGCTTCCGTTTGAAGCGACCGCCCTCCGCATCGAAGGATCGCAGGAAATCTACTGGGATCGAATCGCTCTTGCCGTCGACCAGTCGCTCGATCCAAACGACTCCACTGTTCTCATCCGTCAGCCGTTAGAACTGCTCTCCGGGGAGCTGCGGTTCCGAGGGGTGTCTCGAATGGTAATAGAATCCCGCGAACAGCCACATGGATTCGATTATCAAGAGACGATCCAGGTTCCCGCTTGGCCGCCGATGCAGGACGGGTTCACTCGCTATGGGGACGTCACCCATTGGATTCGAGACCGAGATGGCGACTTGGTGGTCAT
>JBJSWM010001272.1:0-5298 GCA_046085865.1 Pirellulaceae bacterium | reverse complement strand
CGACTGGGGTAGTGTGATTCGGAGGATGGAAGCGGACTATTACATGCGCGATACGCTCCTTCGCGTTTCCGATCAGGCCAGCATGGCTCACTCCCTAGAACTGCGCCTACCGCTGCTGGACCAAGACCTCTGGGAATGGGCGATGGGGCAACCGATCGTGGGCAATGGCCAACCTACGAAACTTGCGCTTGCATCGATCGCGGGACCGCGGACCATGGCAGCTGCATCGAGACCCAAGCGGGGGTTCTCTCTTCCGTATCGGGAGTGGCTGTTGGGGCCGCTTCGGCCAAGCGTCTTGGAGGGGATGGAGTCGTTGGGGAGCTATGATGGGTTGGTGGAACGACTCTATCTGGGCGAAATGGCTGCTTCGCTAAAGGCAGGGCGGCTCATGCACCGCTGGTCGACCTATTGGATGCTGGGAGTCCTGGGGCATTGGCTGGCTAGCCATGTCAGTCGAACAGGAAAGGCAGTGCGATGAGCTACCCAGCCCCGCCGCGCTGCGACCATGTGATCGCGTCGATCGCCACCGAAGCGTCGGGCCCGTCGTACTCGGTCCCCAAGCTTTGCGAGGCCTTGCAACTCTCCGGCTGGCGGGCCCATCTGCATGTGGGGGGAGATCGGCCAAGGTGCGACCGATGGAGCGTGCCGATTCACTGGTACCGCGACGATCTGCTGTTGCCGCGACGCTTGGGGGTCTCCACCGCAATGAAGCGAGGCTTGCAGGCAGCGGTTGGCCAGACGTCGGTGCTGCACAATCATGGCCTCTGGATGATGCCCAATGTCTATTGCGGGCGGGTGGTTCTCCCGCGTGGATGCAAGCTGGTGGTGGCGCCCCGCGGCACCCTGGCCGACTGGGCATGGCAGCGTTCCCGCCTGCAGAAAGCGGTCCTGTGGCGGTTGGGGCAGGCGAGGACGCTACAGAAGGCCGATCTGTTTCATGCGACCAGCGAGGACGAAGCGGAGTCGATACGTCGCCGAGGATTCCGACAGCCTATCGCCATCGTCCCCAATGGAGTCGATCTGCCCCAGCTAACGGTAGCTCAACCGCATGAGCCTCCGTATCGCCTCTTGTTTCTAGGGAGAATTCATCCAGTCAAGGGAATTCCCGAGTTGCTGGAAGCGTGGCGACGCATCCATGCCAATCACTCCCTGTGGGAGTTTCATCTATGTGGCCCAGGGGACGCGCAATATCTAAGCCAACTGAGGCATCAGGCTGCCTCCATCGACCGAGTCGTCTGGCATCCGGAAGTCTATGGAGCCAAAAAGGAAGAGCTCTATCGCTCGGCAAGTCTCTACGTTTTACCGAGCCATACCGAGAATTTTGGAATGACGATCGCCGAAGCGTTGGCGAGCGGAGTGCCGGTGATCGCAAGCCGCCGGACCCCCTGGCAGGGGCTGGAAACCTCGCGCTGTGGATGGTGGGTGGAACTAGGAGTCGACCCCTTGGTGCAGGCGCTGGAGCAAGCGATGCGGCTTGAAGCTGCCGAGCGTTTTCGGATGGGGGAGCGTGGAAGAAAGTGGATCGACGAAGCGTTCTCCTGGGGGACGCTGGGTGACTTGATGGCTGATTGCTACCGCTGGCTTTTGGGGCAGGGGCCGATTCCTCCCTGCGTTCAATTAGACTAAGCGTGGTGAGTCCAACCATCTGATTCCGGCTGGCGAAGGGGCATTCACAGGGCATCGAAGATGAAGCAATTGCTGCAGAACTGGAAGAATGGCAGGATCGCACTCGAAGAGATCCCTGCGCCAGGTGTTCTTCCAGGGGAGGTTTTGATCGCCAACGAATCTTCAGTCGTCTCCGCTGGCACCGAGAAAATGGCGATCGATATCGGCAAGAAGTCGCTGCTGGGTAAGGCACTGGACCGGCCCGACCAAGTGCGCCGAGTGCTCGAAAAAATCCGACAGGAAGGTTGGAAATCGACTTGGACGCAGGTGCAGCGAAAGCTGCAGGAGCCGAACAAAATTGGATACAGCTCGTCGGGTATCGTCCTGGCCTGTGGAGCGGGTGTGGAGCAGTTCAAACCGGGGCAGCGGGTGGCTTCCAACGGCCCCCATGCCGAGATCGTTTCGGTCCCCAAGCATCTGGTGGCAGCAGTCGATGGTAAGGTGTCCGCCGATCATGCGGCCTTTGGCATTCTGGGAAGCATCGCGCTTCAGGGACTTCGGTTGGCCCGCTGCGAAGTCGGCAGCTCGGTACTGGTCATCGGCCTGGGGCTGATCGGTCAGTTGACGGTTGGGTTGGCTCGTGCAGCAGGGCTTCGGGTCTGCGGGGTCGATCCGGCTTCCTGGAAGAACGAACTGGCGATCCGGATGGGGGCGATTCACGCAGCCGCTCAGTGGGAGCCCGCAGAGCTGGAGCATTGGGGGCGCGGACTGGGGTTTGATGCCGTCCTGATCGCCGCCAGCACTTTGGCCCCAGGACCGATGGATCTGGCGATTCAGGCGGTGCGACCGAAGGGGCGCGTCGTCCTGATCGGAGTGGTCCCCTTGGAACTGGATCGGCGACCTTGGTACTTCAAGGAGGCCGAGTTTGTCGTCTCCTGCTCGTACGGACCGGGACGGTACGATCCTAATTACGAAGAACGAGGCCGCGATTATCCGGCAGCTCATGTCCGTTGGACCGAACAACGCAACCTCCAGGCTGTCGTCGATCTGATCGCCTCGAGCGATTTGGATGTCGAGCCACTGATCACGCATCGGATTGCGATCGAGCGAGCGATGGAGGCCTATTCCTTGCTAGACGACCCTGCCTCCCGTCATCTTGGCATGGTGCTTCAGTATGCCAAGCCGCAGATCGTTACCCAGCCTCCGGATCAAACGATCTACCTGAACGCGACCAGGTCAACACGCCCTGGCGATCGAGTGCGCCTAGCGGTGCTCGGGGCGGGGAACTACGCCAATGCGGTTCTCATTCCCATGCTGCAGTCGCAGCCAGGGATCGCCATCGAGGCGGTTTCCAGTGCTCGAGGGGTCACCGCCTGGAATGCAGCTCGCGAAAGCCATGCCTCATTTGCCACCACCGATTCGGATCAGTTGCTGCAGTCGCCCGATGTCGACGCTTTGGTTGCCGTGACGCGCCACGACTTGCATGCCGACCAAGTCTGCAAGGCGTTGGAGCTAGGGAAACCGATCCTCGTAGAAAAACCGCTCTGCCTGACCATGGAGGAATTGCGGAGGATAGAAGAGCTGGTGGAACGGCATGGAGTTACCGGAGACCCTCGGCGATTGCAGGTCGGTTTCAATCGACGCTATGCCCCGATGATTCAGCAGGTTCGCCGCGCCATGGCGGGCAGATCCCATCCCTGGACTATTTCCTTTAGGATGAATGTCGGCACCATCCCTGCCAGTCACTGGGTCCAGGAAATTGGAGAAGGAGGAGGCCGACTGATCGGGGAGGCGTGCCATGCCATCGATTTGGCTGTTTACCTGACCGGTGCGCTACCGGTGCGAGTTTATGCCGAATCGATCGCCGACCCTGGTAGTTCGGTCACCGACGACCAAGCCTTCCTGCTGCTTCGGTTGTCGGATGGAAGTGTCTGCAGCATCGGCTACTTGGCAGGAGGTGACCGCAGCATCGGCAAGGAGTCTCTGGAAGTGATCGGCGGCGGGATGGTGATCTCCATGGAGGACTATCGCACGTTGAAGGTTACCTCCAAAGGAAAGACCAAACGCCTGAGCGCCGTTCCTGATAAGGGGCATCGCGCCGAGATCGCCGCCTGGAGTGCGGCGCTGCGAGGGGAGTCGGTGGAGCTGATTCCCTGGGAGCAATTGCGTGCGGTCACTGCAGCGTCGATTTTGGCGGTAGAGAGTTTGCGGGATGGATTGCCTCATTTGCTGGGAAAGGAATCTTCCGATGCAGATCCTGAACCATAAAGCTTGGATTCTGGCTGTGCTGGCGATGCTGGGTCTCAGCCCCCTTTTGGTCCTGGAGGGGCGGAATCTCTGGCAGCAGGAACATCTTCAGTTCTATCCACTCGCATGGTCCGCTGCGGTCTACTTTCTATCGACCCAAATCAGCCGGTCGCAGCAACCGACAGGTTTGCGAAGAGCTTTAGCGATCGCAACGGCCTCTGCGGGCGCGGTGGTGGGACTGGGGGCGGCGTGGTATTTCTCTCCCTGGTTGGCGCACCTGTCGGCCATTCTTTGGTTTGCCTTCCTGGCCTTTCTGCAGTGTGCTCGCTCGCCGATGGGAGCCATTCTTGCGATGGTTGGATTGCTGGCCATCACGCTGCCACTGCCATTCAATCTCGACAACGAACTCATTCTTTGGCTCCAGCAGCTTTCCACCTGGGCTACGGCCGCGCTCATGGATGGGATGGCGATCCCGTACTCACGCCAGGGAACGATTCTGCAACTGGAGGACAAGAGGCTGTTTGTGGAGGAGGCATGTAGCGGCGTCACCAGCATGTACAGCCTGGCCGCCATCGCTCTTGGTGTCTCGCTGCTGCAGCAGACCAGCGGGAAAGTGACCCTGCTGTCGCTGCTCACCATCCCGCTTTGGTCGGGCCTCGGCAACTTTCTTCGATTGGCGACGATCGTTGTCGCTTGGCATTACTTCCAAGCCGATTTGACCCATGGCATCTGGCATACGATTCTGGGGGCGGCGACCTTTGCGATTGCAGCCCTCGGTTGGATGCTCAGTGCCTTGCTGTTGCAGATTTTCGAAGCGCCCATTCCAGTCGATCGAAACGACTTGCAGGAAAACCAGTGGATCGGATGGTTCAACCGCAAGCCACGCACTGTTCCCGAGGAGCGACAAGAGCCTGCGGGGATCGCATTTCAGATCGCCTTGGGGGGCGTCGCTTTGCTGGCCGTCGGCCTGCTGGCCGCCGCGATCCCCACCGGCTGGCTCACCTTCCAGACCTTGCTTAACGACCTTCGCGCCCCTCGTATCACTGAACAGGACGAGAAGTTTTTTCCGGGAGAGGAGGGAATGCCAGAGATGTTGAAGGTGGAGGCGAAGCGCGTACGTTTTCAGGAGGAGAAGAGGGAGCGAACTAGCATCTTTGGTTCGTATTCTCGGACATGGACGTATCGAATGGCAGGTGGGCATCTTCTAACCGCGTCGCTTGATTTCCCATTCACCGGTTGGCACCGGCTCTACGTCTGCTACGAAAACACGGGTTGGGAGGTGACCGGCTACGACCTCATGGAGGCGGATCCTGGAGATCAGGGTTGGCCTTGGGTGGAAATGAAGCTGAAGAATAAGTACGGACAGCATGGCCGAGTCCTCTTTTGTTTCTTGGATGAGCTTGGGCAGCACTACATCCCCAAACCCGATGAGGTGCGGCACCGACT
>JBJSWM010001271.1:0-1768 GCA_046085865.1 Pirellulaceae bacterium | reverse complement strand
GTATGAACGGTTTCGCGCTCAGGCGATCGGTCGCCTGAGCGCTGAGGTGGCGAAGAAGTTTGAGATGCCTTTCGAATTGCCGATCGGCGAAATAAAACAACCATCGATAAGATCGCTCTTCAACGGTGCGTTTCAGAGCTTTGGAAAAACCATGAAGAAAGGTTACCAGCAGGCAGGGGAGGAGATAGCCAAAACCGTTGGCGTGGATACCGATGCAAACCGACGCGAAGCTTCCGAGCGGGTCCAGTTACCGAAAGTCAGACGGCAGGCGAATGCGGCGGTTTCCTTAGTGCGCTTTGGGATACTGAAACCGGTCTACGAATTTCTGACGGTGGATATGGACGCCGAGGCACTGTCTCAATTTGTCTGCGCTGTTGAAGGGCGATTGCGGGATCCCATCGTGCTACTGCAAGGTCTAGAGGAATTGACAGAGAAGGCCAGTCCACAAAACCAACCGATTCGCCAGCAGCATTATCTTCGCATCTACGCTTTGCTGCTGGGACTTGGATCCTTTGGACCAGATGGTATTCCGGAGAACGTTCGCGATCGATGGATCGACAAGATTCTCCTGTTGTATGCGCAACATCCAAGTCGAGCGGTTCATTCTGCCAGTGGCTGGCTGCTTCGGCGATGGGGACAAGAGGAAGCTGCTCTGCAAGTAGAGAAGACGGAAGTTCCCTACGATCGAAGCGGGCAACGGGAATGGTTTG
The DNA here is from genome assembly GCA_046085865.1 of Pirellulaceae bacterium. Taxonomy (GTDB): domain Bacteria; phylum Planctomycetota; class Planctomycetia; order Pirellulales; family Pirellulaceae; genus JBEISR01. Next base: position 1,058 of record JBJSWM010001271.1, on the reverse strand, counting down.
TCATGCCAATAGGTCCGCCAGTACTGAGACCTGAATTGATGGAAGAAGTCACCCAGATACCCGATTTCTCCCCTACCGATCCGATCTGGATAACCATGATGGTGTTTCCCGCTGGCTTCCCAGGGATAGGCGTGACGAACGAAACAGGAATGATCGGCTTGGAAAAAACCCTGGCGGTTTCGGATCGCGAGATCACATGGAGGCAATACAGTCCGCTTGATCTCGGTTTCCGAAGAATGTTTTGGCAGGGTGAAGTGGCTCATGTGATCTCTCCCGACACTCCTGTCTTTGGGATCAACTGGTTTGAGGCGATTTTTTTCTGCCGCTGGCTGAGCAACGTTGCAGAGTGGAAGGAAGAGGAGCAGAGTTACGAAAAGCGCGACCAAGCATTTTCAATCGTCGGGTGGTTTTCTCCCGAACCGAATACGGACTGGCCTGTTATCCCGAATCGCCGAGGGTTCCGTTTACCAAATGAGATGGAATGGGATATCGTCGCACGCTCGGGGATGATGACGCCGTATTCGTTTGGCCGAAGCGATGATTTGATTGAGGGATTTGGATGGTGCTTGGAACAATCTGACAATCGTATCCAGCCAGTCGCGATGCTACGGCCAAGTGTCGGTGGACTGTTTGACATTCATGGCAACGTTCAGGAATGGACAAACGGGTCCGCAGGCAGTGCCTTAGAGCGGGTCTGTCGCGGTGGGGCAATCAATACGATGCCATCGATTTGCCGTTCGGCAAGCCGAACTGGATGTATGAGTACCTCGCGAAATGGTTTTGTTGGCCTTCGAGTCGTCATGAATCCGGACTTGATGCCAGACACTTCAGCAAGCCGCTGATTCTTTTGAGGTCTCTGCCTCCATCAGATTCTTTTTCATTTTTCTGAGAATCGCCGAGTTGCATCGGTGATTCCCCTTCTGAGGGCAATCGGGCTGGCGATTTTTTCAGGTTGAAAACGATCGAACCTAAACGCCAGAGACCCAGATGCGCCACACGGAAGGGCGTCCAGATGAATGCAAATCCAATAGAACGAAGGAAGGCTTTGATCACAGCCG
>JBJSWM010001270.1:0-3750 GCA_046085865.1 Pirellulaceae bacterium | reverse complement strand
GAGCGAAAAATCGACCCATCTAGGATTTTTCTGAGTGGCGATGGAATTCATGGTATCGCGATCGAGATGCCCATTGCAGCTTACCGGATGGCATGTTTGGTGACGCTGGAATCTGGCTGCACTGGCCTTGCTGCATCCTTCGATCGGAGGGGCGACGTACAGACCAAGGGACCTAAGGAATGGTCGGTTGGAGCGGAAAATCGAGGCTCGCAGATTGCTGATCGCTGAGTGTGGGGCGACTGCAATTCCAATATTCTTAGGGAAAACCGATCCGGCTGATCTGGCAACTCCCCTGCACGCCAGTGACAACGCCCAGCAAATCCGAATCGAAAGCCGACTTCTCGGAAGCAGAGGCGACCCTCGCCTACGCCAAGCCCCCGGATCTCCGGGCCACAGTTAGCATCTGTGCCTCTTCCTACAATGACAAAGAGTTCGGATGAGTCGACGAAAAAGATCGTCGCTCGGGAACTCGCCGATCGATCGTTCGATCGAATCGCAGCGATGCCGACGAACGAAGGGCAACGCAAATAGCTAGTGCGACGAAGAATTCAATTGGGGGAAGTGATGGAGCGAGCGAGCAATCTGGAAGAACTGCGGCTGAGTGGCTGGAAGTCGCGATCGGTCAAGCAGGAAGTGCGAGAGAATTTCCTGCAGGCACTCGCCTCCGGCCAACCGCTCTACCCGGGTATCGTCGGCTACGAAGATACCGTGATTCCCGAAATCAATATCGCCCTGATCGCTGGTCACGACCTGCTGTTCCTCGGAGAGAAGGGCCAGGCAAAAAGTCGCCTGATGCGTTCGCTGGTTCGGTTCCTCGATCCACAACTTCCTTACCTCGACATCCCAGGGTGCCCTGTCCACGAAGACCCTTACCGTCCCATCACCACGGTGGGCAAAAAATGGCTGGTCGAGCGGCACCCGAAGGAGATTCCGATCGCTTGGTGGAACCGCGAGGACCGCTATGCGGAACGACTCAGCCCAGGAACCAAGTTCGCCGACATCATCGGCGAGATCGATCCATCACGCCTGACAGCAGGGGTGTCGATGGGAGCCGAGGAGGCATTGCACTTCGGCTTGATCCCAAGGATGCATCGAGGGATTTTTGCGATGAATGAACTGCCGGAACTGGACGAACTGGTCCAGGTCGGGCTGTTCAATATTCTCGAGGAACGGGATGTGCAGATTCGGGGATATCCGATTCGCTTTGAATTGGATCTGTTCTTGATGTTTTCTGCCAATCCCTCGACATACAACCGCAGCGGCAAAGTGATCCCCCAGCTGAAGGACCGCATCGGCTCCCTAATTCAAACCCACTACCCGTTGGAGAGGTCTCTGGGGATCGAGATCATGCAGCAGGAAGCGGGGTTGGAGATGGGGGGCCAGCATCCTGTGCAAGTCCCTTATTTCATGGCGGAGGTGATTGAAGAGATCACGCGGCAGGGACGCAAAAGCAAATGGGTCGACCAAGCCTCCGGCGTGTCAGCTCGATTCTCACTTGCCAACTATCGCACCATGATCGCCTCGGCCCGGCATCGGGCTGCCGTCCTCGGAGAATCGCTCGCCGTGCCACGCATCAGCGACCTTGGCCATCTGGCGACCTCGTCGCTGGGCAAGCTGGAACTGGATCTGATGGGGTCCCACCAAATGACCGAAAAGCAGGTGCTCGAAGCGCTTCTGGCTGGTGCGGTCGAGACTGTCTTCAAGCAGTATGTCGAAGAGCACGGACTGAACGCGATCGCAGATCATTTTTCCAAGGGCGCCAAGGTCGAAGTCGGGGATATGCTCCCCAGCGAACAGTATGCCCAGGTGATGCGCGATATCCCTGCCATCTGGGAAAAGGCGTTCGAAGTCAATGCAGGACAGCACCCAGCACTCCGCGCCTCGTGCGTCGAATTCGTCCTGGCAGGACTCCACGCGATGGATCGCATCAGCCGAAGCCAAAAACATGGGAAGGTGCGATATGAGTTCTGACCAGCCGACGAGCCAGCCGCCTGACGAGGGGGTCCCCTCGCCAAGCAACCGGCAGAGCAAGCTTGGTGGGATTATCCACACCTACCAGAAATACAACCCAGCGGAGTTTCCTAGTCCTCTCCAGCCCCCTCCGGATCTGGTCAGCCCCGCCTTTGAACAGGCGCTGCAGTACGGCTCCTTTCGCAAACTGACCGAAGAGGAACTCGCGCGAGCAGTGCGGTTGGACCCCAGCCAGATGGCCAACCTGGGACCAAGCATCGATTTCCTCAAAGCGATGCTCGAAGAACGCAAACGAAGGATTCTATCGACCTACGAAACCGAACAGGTGGTCAAGGAAGCAGCCAAGAGCTACCACAAGACGGTACGCAAAGCGACTCCTCCAGACTCTCTTCGGTCGCTCTTCAAGAAAGCCGCCGACACCGAACAGATCTATCTGCTGGAGCGGCTGTGGTATCGTATCGGCGACGATCAGGATCCCTTCGCCAGACAGATGGTGCACCTCCTGGAACGCTTGGCAGAAAAATATCAGGTCGACGAGCTGGCCGCGAAATACCACTTCACGGGCCGCAAGTCGATGAATGTGCCGCAGGCCATCGAGATCAAGAAGGAACTGGAGCAGATCGATAAGCTGCTCAAACAACTGGATGAGGCGGCCAAGACAGCCCAACTTGGGGTGATCGACATGGAGGCGCTTTCGGAGTTCGCCGAACCGGGGGATATGGCGCCGCTAGAGGAACTGAAACGCCAGCTGGAAAACTACACTCGCGAAATGGCGCAGCGGCAAGGCCTGGAACAGGATGGCCAAGGCGGATTTCGGCTCACCCCTCAAGCTTACCGACTCTTTCAAGGAAAGCTGCTGCAGCGGATCTTCTCGCATCTTCAGCCATCGCGCACCGGTAGGCACAGCGCGCGAGTGGAAGGAGATGGGGCGGTTGAGCTGCCTTCGACCAAGGAGTATCAGTTCGGCGATTCGATCGCCAATATCGACACCACCCAGTCGATTCTTAACGCTCTCCGAAACCGTCCCGACGAACGCCCCGTCAGGCTCCGGCCAACGGACATGGAAGTTCATCAGACCCGCAACAATCCCAAATGCGCCACCGTCGTCGTGATGGACATGAGCGGATCGATGCGCTACGACGGGCAGTACATCCACGTCAAACGCATGGCGCTGGCGCTTCAGGGCTTGATCACCAGCGAGTACCCAGGAGACTTCCTGCGGTTCATCGAAATGGCCACCTTCGCGAAATTGAAGACCTCCGGAGAAATCATCGAATTGATGCCCAAGCCAGTGACGATTCACGACCCATGGGTGCGACTGAAGTGCGATATGAGCCGTGAAGAGATGCAGGAATCGATGGTGCATCCTCACTTCACCAACATCCAGCATGCCTTGCGGCTGGCTAGGCAGAACCTCACCTCCTTCGATACGCCCAACAAGCAGATCATCGTCATTACCGATGGACTACCGACCGCCCACTTCGAAGACCAATGGCTCTACATGCTCTACCCTCCGGATCCACGAACCGAAGAGGCGACCTTGCTGGAAGGCGCCCGATGCCGTCAGGCGGGAATCACCATCAACCTGTTCCTGATCCCCAGCCTCTCCCAGTCCGAAGAGGATATTCGCTTCGGCTATCGGCTTGCCGAAACCACCAAGGGACGCGTCTTCTTCAGCTCAGGTGAAGACCTCGACCGCTTTGTCGTCTGGGACTATGTCGATCGCAAACGAGAGATCCTCCGTTAGCCAAACGGTCGCTAAGCAGTCGTCATAGCAAA
>JBJSWM010001269.1:0-9249 GCA_046085865.1 Pirellulaceae bacterium | reverse complement strand
CCTTGGGATACAGAAGCAGATAGGCCCCCATCACGCCGGCAATCGCACCGCTGGCACCAATCGTGGGAATGGGTGACTGGAGATCCGAAGCGAGATGCGTGAGGCTGGCAATCAATCCACACCCCAGATAAAGCAGCAAGTAGATTCCATGGCCCAGACGATCTTCGACGTTGTCGCCGAAAATATGCAGAAACCACATATTCCCCAGGAAATGCATCAGCCCTCCATGGAGAAAAATGCAGGTGAGCAGAGTCAGCCAATCGGACACGGGAGCCGCTGGCAATTGACGCATCCCCTTGATAACCTGCGGCCCAAAAATCGTTGATACCACCCGCTCCGCTGGAACCACCACCGCCTTCCCTGGATTGGTGACGCGCGCGGGAATCATCCCCCATCGTTCGGCCAACGCCGCTCCTCCATCGCCCGACATCATTTGCGCTGCAAAGGCGATCGTGCACAAGGCGATCATGAGATAATTCACCCACGGCCATCGGCGAGGCTGTATGTTATCCCGTATCGGTATCATCCGCTGGTTCCTTCCCTGTCCGCTCGTGAATTCCAATCGAATCCCGTGGACCTCACTCGAGGGAGCATTGTCATGCCACCTACCCGCCACACGCCATGGTTCGCATCTTTTGAAAACCAACCGATCCATCTGACTTCCAAACGGCCAGGCTGGATTTGGGCTCTGCTGGCTTGCTGGTGGTCGGTCGCCATTCTAGGAGACTCTTTCCTGAAAGCCCAGACGGCAGCAGGTCGCCTGCGGTCCGGACTGGCGGATCGTGTGGCTGACCTTCAGCGACGCAATGATTTGACATTTTTCCAGGACGCTAGCTCGTGGGACCAAGCCCGGCCAGATCTCTTACGTCAACTACAGGCAATGCTGGGCCTTGATCCGTGGCCTGAAAAAACGCCATTGAACCCTATCGACCAGGGCCATTTCGAAGTCGACCAAGTGGTGGTCGAACGACTGGCCTTCCAGTCGCAACCGGGCCTTTGGGTTACCGCCAACCTTTATCGCCCCAAACGGGTGGAAACCCCGCTACCGACCGTCCTCTATGTCTGTGGTCATGCTCAGGTGAAGCCCGAAGGAATCAGCCTGGGGAACAAGACCCATTACCAGCACCACCCGCTCTGGTTCGCCAAGCATGGCTATGTTTGCATGGCGATCGATACGATTCAATTGGGAGAGATCGAGGGGATCCATCATGGGCTCTATCAATACCAACGCTGGGACTGGGTGGCCAGAGGCTACACACCGGCGGGAGTCGAAGCCTGGAATGCGATACGAGCCATCGACTATCTGCAGGAGCGACCCGAAGTCGACCCGCAACGGATCGGAATCACTGGGCGGAGTGGGGGAGGTGCCTACAGCTGGTATGCCGCAGCACTCGACCCAAGAATTCAAGTCGCCGTCCCAGTTGCGGGGATCACCGACCTTCAAGACCATATTGTCGATCGATGCATCGATGGCCACTGCGACTGCATGTTCATGAACAATTTTTATGGATGGGACTTCGGCACCCTCGCCGCCATGATGGCACCTCGACCGCTTCTGATCGGAAACACCGACCGCGATCCCATCTTCCCAATCGACGGCGTGGAGCGAATCCATCGGTCGGTCGCGCATCTGTATCAGGTCCTGGGAAAGCCCGAAAACCTGGGCATCCACTGGACCACCGGTGGCCATGATGACACCCAGGAATTGCAACTTGGCTGTTTCGTCTGGTTCGAAAAACATTTAAAGGGAATCAAAGATCCAATCGATGGCGTCGCCAGCAAAGCGATCGAACCAAAATCGCTCAAGGTGTGGGATCTCGCTCCTGTCGATCAACGAGTCACCAACGTTCAAGATTGGTTCACCACCCCAGCAACCCAAGCCATCCCGCTCGATGCAGCCAGCTGGAAAGCTCAAGTCCAACTGGCGATATCCGACCGGAGACCTTGGGCCTCCGAAGTTTCGGAAGCACCTTGGACCGAACTGGGCCAATGGCACGAGACAGCCGGGAATCGATTCACCACGTTCCAGTGGTCCAGCCCCAACTGCCTGGATGGCATACGATTCGACTGGATCGAACCCAACCAGAGATCGAACGCTGGAAGGATTGCAGTGATCCTTCCCGATGCTTCGCTATGGAATCAACTCAAGCCGTTTTTCGATGGCGATGGCATGGAATCCCCAGGTGATTCCATGAGCCAGAGGGTTAGCAAGTGGACTGGAATTCCATCGGATCTCCCTCTAGCGATCGCTCATCCCATCCATACGGGAAGCAATCATATCGACGTCTCGATGAAGGACTGGATCAGTCTCCGTCGGTCTCTTCTCCTCTCGGGGCTTTCTCTGGAAGCTCTCCAAATCGAATCGCTGCGCAAGATTCTGAATGAACTAAAGGGAAGATTTGGGGCCGAAGAGATCGTCCTTCACGCACCTGGTCGCGGCGCCATGGTGGCATTGCATGGGGCGTGGCTGAGCGAACTCAAGGGAGGCGAAATCCGATTCGACCAGTTGTCGGCTGGCTATGCGGATCGATTCCCACTCCCTGCAATTCTGCAGGAGGGTGATTTCGACCAAACGCTCCAAGCTGCCTCAACCAGCGGTTGGGTCTTGCGGAAAATTGAAAATCCACCGGTCCCTTGAAGTCCATTCGATCCATTCCCGCTCCTCATGAGAGGCACCTTCGATGCACCAACGACGAACCTTCTTCTGGATCGCTGTCGCCACGCTTCTGTCCTTGCAGACCGTGGTGGAAACTGGCGCCCAGGAGCCACGCTGGAATGTCCTTTGGATCATGGCCGACGATCTCAACAATCAGATCGGATGCTACGGCGACGCCAGCGCATCGACTCCCCACCTGGACGCCCTGTCCCGCATCTCGATGCGATTCGATCGGGCGTATTGCGCTTTCCCGCTTTGCGGTCCCAGTCGCAACGCCATCCTGACCGGCCTTTACCCCAACAGCAACGGCATCTGGAACAATGGGCAGATCTTTCGCCAAACCATTCCCAAGCACATTTCACTGCCGCAGGCATTCCGCCGGGAAGGGTATTGGGTGGTCCGGGCTGGAAAGATGTATCACTACAATGTCCCCAACTCGATCGGCACCGATGGCCACGACGATCCCGCCTCCTGGGAGGTGGAGTTCAATCCATCTGGTGTCGATCGCAACCGGGAGCACTCGCAGATTTTCTCTCTGAAGGAACGGGAATTCGGCGGAACGCTCAGCTGGCTGGCATCGGATCATCCGGAGCTGTTGCATACCGACGCGCTGCTGGCCGAGGATGCCATTTGGGCATTGCAGCGATGTGCTTCGCGGCCCGAACACCCTTTCTTTCTCTCCGTCGGCTTCTTTCGCCCCCACACGCCCTATGTATCGCCCAAAGAATACTTCGATCGGCACCCGATCGACGCCATCCCAGTGGTGCGAGACATCGCAGCCGACCAAGAGGACATTCCGCAACCCGCCTTGGCCAGCGCTAAACCAGAACAGGCAGGTATGACCGACAGGCAGCGGCAGGAAGCCCTCCAGGCATACCGCGCCAGCATTTCTTTCATGGACGCACAGGTCGGGAAGGTGCTGGCGGCCCTGGAGTCGTCGGGCTTGGCCGACAAGACCATCGTCGTCTTCACCAGCGACCATGGATACCACACTGGGGAACATGGACTATGGCAAAAGATGAGCCTCTTTGAGGAGAGTGCTCGAGTTCCTCTTCTGATTCGCGTTCCAGGCTGGACAGACCAAGGGAGCGTATCGAACTCCCCGGTATCGCATGTCGATCTTTATCCCACGCTGATGGAACTAGCGGCGATACGCCCTGAGGTTCGGCTGCAGGGCCAAAGCTTGGTGCCGATATTGAAAGATCCCGAGGCGGTCGGTCGGGGTTGGGCGCTGACGCAGGTGTCGCGAGGCCAGCCCCCCAACCGCTTCTTCGGCTACTCTTTACGCACCCAGCGTTGGCGCTATACCGAATGGGACCACGGATCGAAGGGACGCGAACTCTACGACCACCAGATCGACCCGAGGGAACTTAAGAATCTAGCGGAACTTCCTCAGTTCGCGGCCGATGCACAGCAGCTAGCTGAACAGCTCGCCGAGGCGGTGAAAACGACGATGCCACCAGCGGAAGAAAAGATCGAGCAAAAACCAGGCGTCTGGGCCCCGATCTGGATCGACCCATGAGTCGCTAAGCCTTCGGAGACGGCTCGGCTACAAATGGCTGCAGCAGTCGGCGAATCTCCTCGGGAATCGGGTGGGGCACCAGCCGATCCTCTTCGTGCCGGCAATGAACGGAAGTCATGGTCCCCTTGGCAATCGCCTCCCCCGATCGCTCCAACTCCATCCTGTAGGTCACTGACGATCGCCCGATACGATCGATCTGAACCAAGATGGTCAGTTCGTCTTCAAACCGCGCGGGGGCGAAGAATTCGCATGACACTCGGACTCGCGGCCATGTCCCGGCAAACTCGTTCCCTGGCTTGGGAAATACCGATAGCCCAATTGCCCTAAGAAAAGCGTGCTCCGCCTGTTCCATATAGATCATCAACGACGCGAAGTGAACGATGCCCGCGGCATCCGTCTCCGCAAACTCAACGCGTCGTTGGAAAGTCCATCTCGCCACGGCAAACGACTCACCACGCTGGCCTAAAACACGCTGGCCTAAAACACGCTGGGCTGAATGACCCGGGGCACATGCCTGCTGGGCAGAACAGAATTCACGTGTCTTTAGAAAAAAAGCCGACGCTCGTTTGACGAGCCATCGGCTTCGATTCGTTCCGATTGCTTTCAGAAATCAGTCGGCGACGTAGGGAAGGAGCGCCATGAATCGGGCCCGCTTGATCGCTTGCGTCACCGCGTGCTGGCTGATGGCCGAGCAACCGGTCTTTCGACGTCCGACGATCCGACCATGCCGATTGATCAGCTTGGAAAGCAGCTCCACGTCCTTGTAGTCGACGTACATCGGACGTGGCCGCTTGCCTTCGACGAAGAGCGGATCTTTCTTCTTGGTCTTGGTCCTAACCCGGGTCCGTTTCTTGCTGGTTTTCCGGGCAGCGGGCCCGCGGCGCACAGTGGACATATCGCCTGCAAATCCTGTATCAGTTGGTGACTACAGCCTATCACCGCGGACGATGACGAACGTCCGGGCGTCTTCAAGAACCCCAAGTTATAGCAACCCAGGCGTGGCTTGCCAAGCCACGAATTCCTCCCTCCAGCGGGGAATATCCCAACGACGCTCTGGAATCCGACGCGAGATTCCTGTAAAGGCCACCTGGAGCCGCTTTGGGAAACGGCCGAACACGGACGATCGAGCAGATTCTGCTGGAAAGATGGGCTTTCGTGATGCTACGACCATTGCCTTGGGCATGGGCTGCCTTAGGATCGATTGCGATGTTCGGATCTGCCTTGGGCCAAGCCCCCAGGAATTCCGATCCATTTCCCGCTGCCCGCCTAGTGCAAAACCCAGCGGGCCCCCAGGACTCCAGCGCACCGCGATCCGCTCCCTCCCCAAACCAACCAGCCAATCCCGCCTCCCCAAACCTTCCTGCCGGACTCACTCCTTCCCCCAAAGACGCTCCGGTCATCGCCGTCGACCCTGTGCCGTTGCAGACGGAGTCGATCGGTAAGCTGATCCAGCAGGTGCAGGCTCAGACTGACCTAGACACCAATCTCCGCTCCTCTCTTTTGTCGCTGTATGAAGCGGTCCAGGTGGAACTGCGCAGCAAGGCCGAACTGGAGCGGACGGCCAGGGAGCTGGCCAGCAGCGCGGAGGCAGCGCCCACGTCGATCCAAGATGCCAAGCGGCAAAAGGACCGCCCACCTGAAATCGAATCTCGCTCCACACGCCTTCTCGACTTCATGCCGATCGAGGAATTGCAGGTGGAGCAACAGCGGCTGCAGACCGGACTGCAGGCGGTCATCGAACAGCGCTCGAAAGTGGAGACCGCGATCACTTCGCGGGAAGCGCGGCGAAAAGACCTGCCACGACACATCAATGAGGAAAAAGAATTGCTGAAGAAGCAAGCCGACGAGCTTTCCAGCTTCCAGCCGCCCGAAGGGGATGCCCGGATTGCTGAAGCTCAACGATGGTTGCTTCAAGCCAAACGAGACACCAGCCAGGAGAGGCTGAAGAAACTGGAACTGGAGGCGAGGACTTACGAAGCCGAGTCGGAGTTGCTGCCGCTGCGGAAGGAACTGTTGCTTCAGGAAGAAAAGCAGTGGCAGACACTGGTCAAAGGAATCACCGAGGAGCTGAACAAGCGACGCGAAAGCGCGATCAAAAATGAACTGCGAAGACTGACGCGGTTGCGAGAGGAAGCACCAGAAGGACTCAAAGCCTCGGCGGATCGCATGGTGAAGCGAGCTGGGGATTGGCTGGTTCTGGCCACCAACAATTCGGCGATCCAGCGAGATATCGAAACCGCCAAGTCCTCCAAGAAGCTATGGCAGGAACGCTATTCGATCATGACCGACCGCATCCAACCCGGTCTCAGTCGCTCCTTCGGTGGCTACAACGCCATGGTGGGGTTGATGCTGAGGCGACAGCGCGGCGATCTCCCCGATCCCAAGCGGATGAATGCCGAGTTGCAACAGTACGAACAGCGGATGATGGCCACCGAGACGCTGATTCTGGAGCTGGATGATCTGCGAGCCCAACTGGATGGCTTCAGCGACTCGCTTTCCTCCACCGGCCCGACCGATTCGACTGGACTTTCGGAAGAAGCCAAACGCTGGCTGACCGAGGAGAAGCAGCAGTTGGCCAGTTACCGCCTGGATGCCAGCAACTACTTCGACAATCTCTTCCAGCTTGCCTCCACCAAAAAAGAGACGATTCAACTGGTGGAACAGTATCGATCCTTCGTCGATCAGCATATCCTCTGGATCCGGTCGTCCGAACCGTTCCAGAGATCCGAATGGAAAGAAGTTCCACAGGCCATCCAGTGGCTTGCATCGTTCGACAATTGGTCATTGGTCGTCAGCAGTCTCTGGCGCGACGCGAAGAAGGAATCGAGTGCATGGGGCTTTTTCGCGGCACTCTGGGGACTGCTGGTCTTTCAGTTACCTTCGTTGCGTCGAAGGATCAAGCCGCTTGGGGAACAGGCGATGCGGAGTGCCAATGTCTCTTTCATTCCAACCGCCAAGACCATGGTCTGGACTCTTGCGGTCAGCTTGCCGATCCCTCTGCTGCTGGCTTTCTTGGGCTGGCGGCTGAATCGTCAAGGGACTCGGGATGACTTTCTTGCGACGGCAAGCATCGGCCTGCTGGTGGCCGCTCGTTATCTCCTACCGCTGGAGTTGCTTCGTCAGATCTGCCGCCCCCATGGGTTGGCTGAAGACCATTTCGGCTGGGCCGAACAGACCACGAAGTATCTGCGCACCAATCTGCGGTGGCTGATCGACCTAGGAATCCCAGCCGTGACCTGCGTCGCCATGCTCCATGCCGCTCAAGTCGACGCCTGGGAGAGTTCGCTGGGGCGCCTCGCCTTCGCCTCGCTGGCATTGCTGTCCGGGTTTTTTCTGCTGAGAATCCTCAACCCGAAACATGGCGTCTTTGCCTCCTACCTAGCAAGCCATCCGGGAGGCTGGGCCGATCGCCTCAGTTACCTCTGGTATTTCGGTATCTCGCTGGCCCCCTGGGCGCTTGGCGGACTCAGCCTGTTTGGCTTCCACTACACCGCGCAGCGACTAGCCACTCTACTTCACACCACCATCATCAGTTTGGTCTCTCTGCAACTGATCCACTATCTGCTTCGCCGCTGGATGATGCTCAGCCGCCGCAAACTGGTGGTCGCTCAGGCAAAAATGAGACTGACGGAAGCCCAAAAACGGGACGTGCAAAGCGCTGGCCAAATGATGCAGAATCTACCGCAGATCGATGTCGCCGAGATCAACGCACAGACGATGCGCCTGCTATCCAGCGTCGTCCTCCTGGCCGCCCTCGGTTCGATCGCCTTCATCTGGTCAGGAGTCCTTCCGGCAGTCGGCGTTCTCGATTCCGTGAAGCTTTGGGAAGTCGCTGGCACTACCCCCGACAAAAACATTCCAATCACGCTGGCCAACCTCCTGATCGCCATCCCGACCATTCTGATGACCATCGTCGCTGCCAGAAATCTTCCGGCTCTCTTGGAGATCGCAATCCTTCAGCATTTGCCGATCGAAAACGCAGTTCGCTATGCGATCGCCACGCTGCTAACCTACCTGATCGCGTTCCTTGGTATCGTCACCACCTTCAATAGCCTGGGCGTCCGGTGGGGTAGCATCCAATGGCTGGTCGCAGCCCTGGGCGTCGGTCTGGGCTTCGGACTTCAGGAGATCTTCGCCAACTTCATCTCCGGCCTGATCCTTCTATTCGAACAACCGATCCGCGTCGGCGATGTCATCACCATGGGCGAAACGACAGGAAGCGTCTCCCGGATTCGGATGCGAGCCACCACGATCACCAACTGGGACCGACAGGAATTGATCATTCCCAACAAGGACCTGATCACCGGCCGACTGCTCAACTGGACCTTGTCCGATGCCACCAATCGCCTGACGCTCCGGGTGCAGGTCGCCTTTGGGACCGATGTCGATCAAGCGTGCCGCATCCTGCTAGACCTATGTCACGCGCACCCTGAAATCATGAAAGATCCCGAACCGACAGCGGTCCTGGAAGACATCCAGCCCGATGGACTGCTGCTAGTCACCCGTGTCTTCTTACTGACGCTCGATCACCGCATGCAGATCCGCCACGCACTCCTGGCAGAGATCCAGGAGGCTTTCCAACGCGCCCAGATCAAGATCTCCCATCCCACAAGGGAAATCTACATGGCTGATTCAGGCGATCCACGCTGGCGTCGAGGCAACTCGGCAGCATGATGCCACCGACGCTCAGTTGTCGGTCGAACCGTCGCTGCGATTCCCCTGAGACGTCGCGATCATCTGCCGGATGGGAAGCATCGCAATGATGAGCGCGGAAATCACCGCCGTCGCGGTGATGATCCAGAGGCCAAAGGCAAACGATCCGGTCTTCTTCTCCAGGTAGCCAACCACCGTGGGACCAAGAAATCCACCCAGATTACCCACTGAATTGATCAAGCCCACACTCCCTGCGGCCGCTGTGGAAGTCAGGAACAGATTGGGCAGCGACCAGAAGGCGGGCATGTAGGCCTTCATGCCAGTCGCCGCGACGATAAAGCAGCCCACGGTGAGCGCCAAATTCCCGTTCGAAAAGGTCGCCAACAGCAAGGCTGCGGCCCCGATGAGCACCGGGAGC
>JBJSWM010001268.1:0-8221 GCA_046085865.1 Pirellulaceae bacterium | reverse complement strand
GGCATGGTCTTGCAAAAATCTCCTTCGTTCCTTCTTGGGCTCCTGCACTAGGGCCCTGCGTCTCCGCGGCCCCGGCTAGGGTCTTGATCCTCTTTCGATGTGGGCGATGCCGATCATCCTTCCTGTGGTGCATCCGGCCTTTGTTGCGGCGTTGGATCGGTGGCGGGAGGCCCTACCGAAACGATGACCTGGCTGGGGCGGATGACGCGATCGTGCAGCAGGAAACCGGCTGAGGCTTCCAGAACGACATGGCCGGCGGGCACTTCCGCGCTGGACAGTTGGGCGATCGCCTGATGGAGGTTGGGGTCGAACGGTTTCCCGGTGGCGTCGATTGGCTTGCAATGAAATTTCTCCAATGTCCCCATCAGCTGGGTGTAAACCATCTGAACACCGCTGTGCAGCGTCTGCTTGACTGCCGCATCGGGCTGGGAGACGTCGAGAGCCCGCTTGAGATTATCGACGACATCCAGCATGTCTTTGAGCAGCGGGAGGTGCGCGAATCGCATCTGTTGTTCCAGATCTCTCGCCAGCCGCTTCCGCATGTTCTCCATCTCAGCCAGGGTCCGAAGTTCCCTTTCCTTGGCCTGCGTTAGTTCTTCTCGGAGTTGGTCGCTTTCGGAGCGGGCCGAGGAACCGCCGTTGGGCAGGTCACCGATTTCTGCTGCGAACTGGTCAGCCCCGGCTGCCGCGGACGCCTCGTCGCGCGAGCGATCGCTTGTCCGGTCGTCATGTTCATTCGAGTTGCTGTCGTTGCTCATCGATCCAATCCTTGTTTCGTCTCATCCGGTCTTTTTAGCTTTGCCGCGCCTTACCGATCAGCTCAACTACCCGAAGGTGAAGAGCTGTCGGAGGCGCCGAAGTATTTTTTTAGTCGTTCCAGGAATCCTTTGCGTTCCGGGGTTACATGTTCGTTCTCGGTCTCCGCGAGTTCTCGCAATAGTTCCTGCTGACGTTTGGTGAGTTTTTTAGGAACTTCAATCGTCGCCTGAACGAGGAGATCCCCTCGAGACCGAGTTCTTGGGTCGGGCACCCCCATGCCGCGAATTCGAAAGACAGTATCGCTCTGCGTCCCTGCGGGGATGTCTAGAGGCTTTTTGCCATCCAGCGTGGGGACCTCTAGAGTGGTTCCCAAAGCCGCTTGGCTGAAGGTGATGGGCAGATGGAGAATGAGATTCGATTCATCTCGCTTGAACACCGGGTGTGGGCGGAGGTGAACGAAGCAGTAGGCATCTCCGGGAGGCCCGCCATCGGGACTTGGCTGTCCTTCTCCGGCCAGACGGACCCGCATGCCGTCATCGACCCCTGCGGGAATGGAAACTTCGAGTTTCTGTTCCAAAGGGGTCATTCCCTGACCATCGCAGGTACCGCAGGGGGTTGAAATGGTTTTTCCTGATCCGCGGCAGACTGGGCAAGCTGTCTGCACACGCAGGATACCCTGAGCCTGCACGATCTGACCGCGACCATTGCAGCGTCGGCATTCTTCCGGTTGTGAACCTTTGGCGGCACCTGATCCTTTGCAGCTGCTGCAGGAGGCAAAGCGTGTCAGCGAGACCGTCTTCTTGACCCCTTTCGCTGCCTCTTCCAGGTCCAGCGTCACGTCGCAGCGAAGGTCGGCACCGCGGCGAACTCGCTGCCTGCCTCTTCCCCGGCCAAAGAAATCTTCGAAGATCGATCCACCAAACACATCGCCGAAGGCTTCGAACAGGTCGCTCATATCAGCCGACCCTCCTCCTGCGGCTTGAGGATCGACTCCAGCGTGGCCGAACTGGTCGTATCGGCTACGTTTGGCCTGGTCTCCAAGCACCTCGTACGCTTCGGTCGCCTCCTTGAACTTCTGTGTCGCACTGGCGTCATCCGGATGGCTGTCGGGATGGTACTTGAGCGCTAACTTGCGATACGCCTTCGCGATCTCATCCTGAGTGGCCGTCCGTGCCACGCCGAGCACTTCGTAGTAATCACGCTTGGAAGCCATCGTCGATCCTTAGAAAAAAAGGCTACCTTCCCGCCGGGAAAGTAGCCTTACAATCACACTTGTCGCTACCAGCCCGGGGGCCGTTACGAGACGACACCTTCAGGCTTTCGCTTGCTGTGTTCGTCCTTATCGATGTTCGTTACCATCGCCTCGGTGGTCAGCAGCAATCCAGCAATGCTGGCGGCGTTGGTGAGCGCCGTCCGCACGACCTTGACCGGGTCGATGATGCCGGAGGACATCATGTCGACATATTGGCCCTTGTTGGCATCGTACCCAGTGTTTAGCGGCTTTTGACCGACTTCGTCGGCGACGACGCTTCCGTCGATACCGGCGTTGTCAGCGATCTGGCGCAGCGGAGCTTCGAGGGCACGGAGAACGATTTCAACACCGATCTTCTCGTCTCCCTTAGCCGAGTCCTTGGCCGCCTTGACGGCGTCCCGGCAACGCAGCAGTGCGACACCACCACCCGGCAGGATTCCTTCTTCAACGGCGGCTCGCGTGGCGTGCAAAGCGTCTTCCACACGCGCTTTCTTCTGCTTCATATCGGCTTCCGTTTCCGCGCCGACACTGATAACCGCGACGCCACCTGCCAGCTTCGCCAGTCGTTCCTGGAACTTCTCCTTGTCGTATTCGCTGTCGGTCTGTTCGATCTGCGCCCGAATCTGCGCGACTCGGCGGTCGATCTCCACCCGCTCTCCAGCTCCTTCAACCAACGTCGTATTGTTCTTATCGACCACCACTTTGCCGCAGCGACCGAGGTGATCGATGGAAACGTTTTCTAGCTGGACACCGAGGTCTTCGCTGATAAACGTACCACCGGTCAGGACGGCGATGTCTCCAAGCATGGCTCGGCGTCGATCTCCGAAGCCCGGTGCCTTGACGGCACAGACATTCAGCGTCCCCCGCAACTTGTTGACCACCAACAGCGTCAGCGCCTCGGCGTCAACATCTTCGGCGATGATCAGTAGCGGCTGCCCGGTCTGGCTGGTCTTCTCTAGGATCGGCACTAGGTCGCGAATGTTGCTGATCTTCTTTTCGTAGATCAGCACCAAGGCGTTTTCGAGAGTGCACGTCATGTCGGAAGGTTCGTTGATGAAGTACGGGGAGACGAATCCCTTGTCGAACTGCATCCCATCGACATACTCGACGGTGGTATCGCGAGTCTTGCCTTCTTCTACGGTGATCACGCCATCCTTGCCGACTCGCTGCAGTGCTTCGGCTAGAAGTTCACCGATCACCATGTCGTTGTTGGCGCTGATGGCACCGACGTGAGCCACTTCCTTGGGGTCGGTGACCGGCTTGGCCAGTTGATGCAGCTTTTCGGTAGCTGCCGCGACGGCCTTATCAATCCCGCGACGAATCGCCGTCGGGTTGCTGCCCGCGACGATGTTCCGCAACCCTTCTTTGAAGATGGCACGAGCCAAAACGGTGGCGGTCGTCGTGCCGTCACCAGCCAGATCGCTGGTCTTCTGGGCGACTTCCACCACCAGTTTGGCACCCATGTTCTCGAAGCGGTCTTCCAGTTCCACTTCCTTCGCGACCGTCACCCCGTCCTTGGTGACAGTAGGGCCACCAAAGCTCTTGTCGATGATCACGTTGCGGCCGGTTGGGCCCATCGTGACTGCGACGGCATTGGCCAATTTTTCCACGCCCGCCAGCATGCGCGCTCGGGCATGATCGTCAAACATCAATTGTTTCGCCACGCTCTTTCACCTTGTATTTCAGTGCTTGTGAATCAGGGATTTGTCTGCGGACAAGCAAGCTGGCGCGGCAGGCGACCAGCTTGTGTCAGGCATCAGCCAAGCTTGGCCAGGATGTCGCTTTCACGAAGGATCTTGTATTCGACCCCATCGACTTCGACTTCGCTTCCGCCGTACTTCCCGAAGATCACGTGATCGCCGACGGCGACGCTAAGTGCCCCACGAGAGCCGCTGTCCAGCAGCTTGCCTGGCCCCACGGCAACCACGCGGCCGCGCTGCGGCTTTTCCTTTGCCGAATCGGGCAACACAATTCCTCCGGAAGTCACCGCTTCGGCTTCCATCGGTTCCACAACGACGCGATCATCCAAAGGACGAAGATTCAGCTTTGCCATCTTTAGTATTCCTTCTTGAAACGAATAACCTTTTGTTTGTTTCGATGGAACGCACGCCATCCAAGGGGGATGGCTGCATTATTTCACGCGGCGAACCAGTGGCTGGCAGCGATTACATCATGCCGCCCATGCCACCCATTCCGCCCATGTCCATGCCACCCATTCCGCCCATGCCACCATGGTCGTGATGACCGCCAGCAGCGGGTTCTTCTTCCTTCGGGATTTCCGTCACCAACGACTCGGTAGTCAACAGCAGAGCGGCGACGCTGGCTGCGTTCCCAAGTGCAGTTTTGACTACCTTGGCAGGATCGATGATACCGGCCTTCACCATGTCGACGTAGGAGTCGCTATTGGCATCATAGCCTTCGGTCGTTGTCTTCAGGTTCCGGACTCGGTTGACGATCACCGCACCATCGACACCTGCGTTGTTGGCAATGGCACGCAAGGGATCATCGAGCACATTTCGGATGATCTTGGCTCCCAGCGCTTCGTCCCCGGTCAGATTCAACTTCTTGAAGGCCGGTTCGCAGCGGAGCAGCGCGACGCCACCGCCTGGAACGATCCCCTCGGCAAGAGCCGCTTGGGTGGCTGCCTTGGCGTCATCCATCAGTGCCTTGCGTTCCTTCATCTCCGTTTCCGTCGCCGCTCCGACTTGTATCTGCGCGACGCCACCGGCGAGTTTCGCCAGACGCTCCTGCAGTTTTTCTCGGTCATAATCGCTTTCGGTGACGTCGATCTCGCGGCGAATCTGAGTCGCTCGCCCTTCCACTTCGTCTTTCTTTCCAGCGCCGCCGATCACAATCGTCTCTTCGCTGGTGATATGGATCTTCTTCGCACGTCCCAGATCGCTCAGTTTGACGCTCTCCAGATCGATCCCCAAATCCTTGAAAATCGGCTTGGCGGCTGTCAGCGTTGCGATGTCCCCAAGGATCGCCTTGCGGCGGTCACCGTAGCCAGGCGCCTTGACGGCACAGACGCTGAGGATCCCTCGCATCTTATTGACCACCAAGGTCG
Source organism: Pirellulaceae bacterium (assembly GCA_046085865.1). Classification (GTDB taxonomy): domain Bacteria; phylum Planctomycetota; class Planctomycetia; order Pirellulales; family Pirellulaceae; genus JBEISR01. The sequence goes on along the minus strand of JBJSWM010001268.1, from coordinate 3,143 downwards.
CAAGAGCCTCGCCTTCAATGTCCTCAGCGATAATCAGCAATGGCTTTTTCGCCTTGCTGATCGCTTCCAGAAGGGGAATCAGCTTCTTGTTGCTGCTGATCTTTTCTTCGTGCAGAAGGATGTAGCAGTCCTCCAGTTCCACCGTCACTTCTTCTTGGTTGGTGACGAAATGTGGCGACAAGTAACCGCGATCGAATTGCATCCCTTCCACCACCTCGACGGTCGTTTCGCTGCCGCGACCTTCTTCGACGGTGATCACTCCATCCTTGCCGACCTTCAAGAAGGCTTCCGCAAGCACATCACCAATTTCCGGGTCGTTGTTGCCCGCAATGGTTGCGACTTGCTTGATTTCCTTGCGGCTCTTTTCATTGATGGGAATCGCCATCTTCGTCAGATGGTCCTGCACCGCCTCCACCGCCTTGGCGATGCCTCGCGAGAGAGCCATGGGGTCGGCACCAGCGGCGATCATCTTCAAACCTTCGCGGAAAATGGCTTCCGCTAGGACCGTCGCCGTGGTCGTTCCGTCACCAGCGACCGAGTTGGTCTTGCTGGCCGCCTCCTTGACCAACTGTGCCCCCAGGTTCTCGAACGGATCTTCCAATTCGATTTCTTCGGCAACCGTCACGCCGTCCTTAGTGATTTTGGGAGAACCCCAACCTTTATCGAGCACGGCGTTGCGACCTCGAGGCCCCAAGGTGCTTCGGACCGCTCGCGCCAGCTTCGAAACCCCAGCCAAAAGCGGCTGCCGGGCTTCATCATCAAAGACCATCTGCTTCGCCACGTTGAACTCCTTTAGGAACACACCTATGAGCCGATCGGACGCAAAGGGTCAGCGACCGGACACCATCGTTGCTTGGTTTCTGCTGCCAGATCCAACCGTTTGAAGCCTGGAGACAATCCGCTTCGCACTTCCAGACCAAAGCTTGGCTCCGGGAATCCCGTCGATCTCCCAGCAGTTCCCGAACCACTATGCCGTCTTGGCAGTCATCACGAATGGCGTCCAACAACTGCAAAAAACGTGCCGAATCCGTTCGCAGCTCCCTCCGTCGCCACTGGCATCACGCGGCACGAAAGATTTCAGCACGTTTCGATTGCCGCTTGGTCGCGTGGTCATCCGCCGAAAGTGGCTTGGTGTCATTTTGGCAGGATCTTTCCAGTCACTTGCTGGATGCCTCGTTCGGGTGGATTGGTTGCCGATTCCGGAAAATCGCTACAGATTCGCCAACCGGCAGGGCCAGCCCTCGCCGATACCTCAAAAAAGAACAGTTTTTGCAGGCAAGAAGATCCCCGGGGAGGGAGGTAGGGAACGATGACCCTTCGATCGCTTTTGGCGCTCGCGCTGCTGACTCACCTAGCTCTGTTTGCTGAGGGGCAGTCGCCGGAAACCGTTGAAAAGCCGAATCCGCTTCGGGGCCAGGAGTCCTCCTCGCAAGCGTCGGAAGCGGCCCAGCAGCCGACAATGACCTTCCGGCAGTGGCGAGCCCTTTACGAAGCGCAGCAGCATGTGCTGCGCGAGGAATACTATCGATCGATCGGCCACAATCCAGCCAGACCGACATGGAACGCGCTCCCCTACTACCGTCCAGGATACACCATCCCCGCACAGCGGATGACGGTTCCAGTGGGACGCACCATCTACTACCGACCTTATCTGGTGGCACCTGGGTACTAAGCGGCAAGCCGGGCGCAAGAGGATGCTTCAGCCCTCCAGAAGCCTGGCCCCCAGTCCAACCCACGCGAGGGCTTTGCTTGGTCGGCAGAGGGTCGAGGCAACGGGAGCGAGCGGCGTCGGGAGCCGTTGTTTGTCGGCTGTCGGCGGCTTCCCTTGCTGATAGTTGCCGAAACAAAAAAAGCCGAGTCCGTCAAAGGACCCGGCTGGCTGATTCGAAGTCTGCGTGGCTGCCTCGAGACGCCTAAAGTCCGTCCACTAGGACGTGAAGCGGAAGACGTTCCTTATGCTTGGCTGCTGCATCAGGTTCTCGGTTGAGCCAGGAATTCGGTGACCATCGGCAGGCGAGCTCCGCGGAAGGCGTTCAAGCGAGCCAGCATGTTGCTGACTTCGGCCTGAGATGGCTGCTTGCCTCGGACCGACTGGTATAGTTGTCGGCAAAAGAGCGTCGGGTCGTTGCCGCACAGGTCATAGAACTGTCGACTGGCGAGCAGTTCTGCGCGCACGGCTTCGATCGAATTTCCCTTGGCCACAAAGGAGGTCCATGCCTGGAGTTCGTTGGCGTCGGGGACGCGCCCCAGATACTGCTGGAACATGGCCGTGATGGCGTTGGTATCGGGAACGTAACCGACCTGTGTGGTGGTCCCTGGCTGAGCCGTGTTGAAACCTGCGTTGGTCACGGGGACCGGTTGCCGCAGGGCGAGCGAATAGGTGGAAGGGCGGCCGGCGACAGGGGGCGGTACATCTTGAAACCCCTCCAGGAGCGTCTGGCCGAAGGAGTTGGAGATGGTGGCAACTAAGCGATATTGATCGCGGGGATCGATGAAAGCAGGGTTCGGTTGGAGGACGAACTCATGAGGTCCTGGTCCAGCCACCGTGCGCAGATCGGTCCCGCGATCGATCGACTGGTAGGGTTTGGAGACGTTGCGAAGTTCCACGCGAAGGACCGATCCCACGGGAACGGCCACGGGGGTTGCTACCGACGCGGTGCCCGAAATGCCAGGTACGGCTTGCGTGGCGGCACTGGCATCGAAAACGATTGGGACCATCCGGCGATCCTTTCCGTCGAAGATAAGAATCGGAACGCGGCCGGATGCATCAACCCGTTTCTGGATCTCCTCCAGCACATCGTACACTTTCCCCTGAACATTCCCGACTTGGTAGCCGGAGACTGCGACGATGATATCGTTGGCTTCCAGTCGGTTGCGTTCGGCTAGGCTGCCGGGCTGCACGCTAGTGAGGATCACCCCAGCATCGGTGTTCTGCACGAACGCACCCAGGGTGATCGGCGGGCGCGAAGGGGCTAGTCGCGGATCGGCTGCAGAGGTGGTGCTGTTGAGCGTCGGGGGTGGCAATTGGACCATCGCTTCAGAAAAGCCGTTGGTCCAGCGGCTGGCCGTACCGAAGGTGCTGCCAGCGGGAGCTGCGGCTGGAGTGCCAAAGCCGACCTGAGCGATTGCCAGGGGGGAGGGGA
>JBJSWM010001267.1:0-1383 GCA_046085865.1 Pirellulaceae bacterium | reverse complement strand
GAACGACGGCGGTGGAATCGCCGAAGGGGGAGGGAGTCGCTGGCTTTTGGGACGATTCAGCGGCTTTGGAGGCGGTGGGTTCCAGGCAGGTGGAGGCAGCGCCTTTGCAGATCAGCTGGGGGCCGGCGGCATGGTTGGTGGCTTTGCATTTGGGCGCACTGGCGGCACCTTGGACGTTTAGTTGGAGCGGTCTGGCGATTGCTGTGGGCTTTCACTGGCTGTGTGGTAGCCTTGGGATTTGCCTGGGGTACCATCGGTTGCTGACGCATCTGGGGATGGAGACGCCAACTTGGGTGCGCCAGACGCTGGCGTTCCTTGGGGTTCTTTCTGGCGAGGGAGGTCCGATCTCCTGGTGCGCCAATCACCGACGGCATCATGCCTACAGCGATCAGGAGGGAGACCCTCACTCCCCGAAGGATGGCCCGTGGTGGGCTCACATGTTCTGGCTAGCCTTCACCACCGATGGTGGGGATTTCCATGCCTACACGAAGAAATGGGTGCCCGATCTGGTGAAGGACCGGGGGCTGATGTGGTTGGAGCGATTCTTTCTACCGATCCACTTGGTGTTCGGTGCCCTTTTGACTGGATTGGGCTATGCGATCGGAGGGAAGGAGCTGGCAGTATCCTGGTTGGTCTGGGGTGTTTGCGTGAGGCTGGTATTGATTCTTCATACCACTTGGTTTGTCAATTCGGCCTCTCATATCTGGGGCTACCGCAACTACGAGACGCGGGATGAGAGTCGCAATCTGTGGTGGGTGGGTTTGCTGGCCTATGGAGAAGGATGGCACAACAACCACCATGCGATGCCTCGGTTGGCTCAGCACGGTCACAAGTGGTGGGAAATCGACATGACCTATTGGTTCATCTTGGGGCTGAAGCGTCTGGGGCTGGCTGAGAATGTCATCGACCTGAAGAGCGTCCAGGAGAAGCGGGCCAAAGGGAAAAAGGTGGCCTAACCAGCGTACCTTCTGAGGCGGTGGACTTTCTGAACGGACTTCCACCTTCCATCGATCCTGGCAGGCGACCGGGACCTCCCGCCGCTCTGCCATCTCCAACCGACCGCTCGATCGCACCGCAGGTTGGTTTCTGGATTCCTGGGATCGGCATGCTACGATGCAATGGTCTTCTGGTTGGCCGTTTGAAAATGGGATCGGCGACTGGAGGGGAGCGGTTGGGCAGTCGAGGCGGACAAGCCTCGGGCGTCGATGAGGGAATGATCCAAGGGAAGGAACGAAAAAGATGGCCATCGAGGGGAGCGATCGGAGCAAGCTGCTGGAGCTGACTAGGCATGGCAGCTATCTGGAGTATTCGAAGGCCTCCAACCCAATCGCCTCCGGTGCGACGCCTCAGGTCCCTTTGCTGCAGTTTCCTGCTGCCTTGCAC
>JBJSWM010001266.1:0-4703 GCA_046085865.1 Pirellulaceae bacterium | reverse complement strand
CTGACGGCGGCGGTTGCCTGTGGCTATCTTTCGCGGCGCCCCTGGCGTCGCAAGTTGGCCGTCTGAGATAGGTCTCGGCGATTATCCGTCGTCGCAACTGGCGGTGAACTGGTTCAGCGTTCCTCTCGCTGCCGACGCCGTTGTTCGATTTCTTGCAGAGTGTAGACGGGGCCTTGATTGCAGCCTGGGCAGTGGCGTGCGGTCTGCTGCCAAGCCTTGGGGTCCTCGAGATTGGATGTCCAGAAAGGCCAAGTTCGGCACTGGATTGGGCGCGCCTGATAGACGGTGCAACCGCGAGTCTGCGGATCGAGAAAGATGCAATCGCCGTCGGGATATTCGACAAGGCTTTTCCTGGCTCCCACGCTACGAACAAAACGCCGCTCGAACTGTTCGATGTCTTGGCCCATCCCGACCGCTTCTGCCATTGCGGCGATCTCTTCCGGCTCCACCCAGACGAATCCCGGGGCTCCCCCGCAGCATCGACCGCACTGGGTGCATTCAAACGCAAGCCCTTCTCGATACCAGGGGGAAGAGTCATCGGCAGGCATGTCGATCCGCTTTGCTAAGGGGGTGAAAACCGCATTCATCCGCAACATTCGACCGAAGTTGCATCGTAGGGCTCTTCAGGAATGATTATCGATTAGGGACATAATCTACTGGTTTTCATCGCACTCGTGCTTGTACTCAACGAAATGGGAATCGTCCTCGAAGAGACGCACTGGGACACTGAGGCTTCGAGTCCGGAGAAATCAAAGCGATGACCGACGAAATTCCCGAAGAACCCTTCGTAGCAAAGGTAGCGGTCAGTGGGAGGGGAAGCCGAGGCGTTGGTGGAGAGCGATCTGGAAACGAAAACGGCCAGACCCTTGCGAGCCTGGCCGTTGGCATGATCGATTCGATCCAAACGATTACTTGTGGAAGTTGTACTGTGGGTTGTTGATATCGAAGTCCTCATCGGTCAACCCGACGTTCAGCTTCAGCTGCTGGTAGGTATACTCCTCCAGCACCTGCATCTGTCCCCCTTCTTCGGCTGGCCAATCGTACGCAGCATAGCGAACGGGGATGTCGAGTTCCTTGTCGACGAAGATCTGCGCCATGCAGAAGTCGTAATGAGCGGCGGGGTGAGGTGTTTTCACCTGCAGCACCTTGCACTCGCGGCCGCTGACCTTGGCGCCTTCCAAGAATTCGACCTCGCAGGTGCCATGCGACTTGTATCGCTCGCCCCGCTCCAGCAACTTGACCATCAGATTTTCGATCCCGATTTCCGTCAGCGGGTAGCGCTGCCCCTGCATGGCGATCCAGCTGTTGGGATCCAGATGATGGGTGCCAAGCATCCGCTTGATTCCCGATTCGTGAGCGACCATCTTGCCGTCGTTTTGATTTTCGACGTACAAGACTTCACGGCCCTTGATGGCGCTTGGCTTGAGGAACATCAGGTAGACGCTGAAGGGAATTTTGATTTCCCCGTCCACCACTTTACGATTGCGGATTTTGGCGAACATGAATTCGTATTCGCCTAGTTCACCCCCCACCTGTTCGCGCTTGACCAGCACGGCGGTGTAGTCCTGGACATCTTCGCGAACCTTCAGCAGTCCACGACGCGCCAGGTCCAGCGCTGGATCCAGTGCATTGGGCTCGTTGATCAACGGCTTGGCCGCGTCATTTTTCGAGATGCGAAGGACTGGTTCCACCAGTTTTGCGTTGTTTGGATCGGTCTGCTGAGCTGTCGCACAGGGCGCAAAAAGCAAAGCGAGACCTAACGAGGAAAGCGATCCCCAAATCGCCAATCTTTTCATCGACCGATCACTCCCCATGTTGGATCCGAAGCCTGGAACCCTCATCCCTGCGTCCCCCAGACACAGACGCAACGTTTGTGAAGATCGATCCGGGATACGGTGGAACTCGAAGCCGGTTACCGCAGTTCCCTGGGGAAGAGGATTTTCTGGATTCCCAGACGCACTATCTCTTGGAGTTTGCCCAACCTCTACATTGCGATCGACCGTATCAATTTGTCGCAACGGTTCCCAGAGCAATTGGTGTCCCTGGAGGTGGGGTGGAAGAGATGCTCAGTGCTAGCATTGAAGCCGATCGTGGAAGCTAGTCGTTCCAGGTGGATTCGGCCTGTTGGATGATTTGGTGGGCATCCCAGGGAGATTCGGCATGTCGAAGCTGTTCCAGCAGATTGGGATCGCCGATGAGTCGGCCGAGCCGGGCTTGGATGCGCAGATGGATGCGATCGTTCTCAGCTCCGATGAGGAAAAAAAGATCGGTCAGTCTGCCCGAGCGATTGCCGAAGGGGAGGGGCCTTGGGGCGACGCCCAGGGCAAGAAACGATTCGGCCAGCAGATTCGGCTGGGGGCGGCGTGGGTGCAGCAGGGCGACGCCATTTTCCAGTGCGGTGGAGAGCAGTTGTTCGCGGGCCTGGACGGCCTGTGCCATCGCCGATTCGTCCCACAGTTTTCCGGTGTTGGCGGCCAAGTGGCACATGTCGCGTATGACGGCATTGGAGGTTCTTGATTCCAGCGGTATCGCAATCGCATCGACCGACAGAAGATCGGCCAGGACGACAGGGGATTCTTCATCGGGTGCCGATCGCTCGAACCACCGTTCCACCTCCTCCAGTTCTTCCGGACTGCTCATTCCGATCCGGTTTTCCAGCCAGTGATGGATCTCCGACTCGGAGAATCGCCACTGTCCCTGTACCTTGCGGCCTGGCAATTCGCCACGTTTGATCAGCTTCTGGATCTGATCGGGGGTGAAGTGCAGGTAGGCTGCCAATTGCTCCAGATCGAAGTCCTTGCCGGACATAGAAATACAGCTCCTTCTTTCTCGGCCGATCGATCGACGGAAATCATCGTCGCCGCCGGGTGCGGTGTTCCATCAAGCTGGATCCGACCAGCCGAACCGCTGGATTTCAGTATTCCAGCCGTTCTCAGTATTCGTACTCAGTATTCGTACTCAGTCTTGCGGCTCTTCCAATCCTACTCGACCGAACCCTCCGACAGGCTCTCGGTCCGTTGGATCAACCGCGTGAAGATCCAATCGATGTTTCTTTGATCCGATCCACCACGACCGCTCGATCCTACATCCATGGCATCGCAGACGACCAGCAGGTCGTAGCATGCTGCCGATTGGAGCACCGAGCCATATGCCATTTCAAAGAAGCGATTCCTGGTTCCATCTGGGATGGTTGCGGGTCGTGAACCATGATAGCCAGCCAGCAAACTTCCAGGGTCTGCCGCCAGCCAAGGGAAAGCTTGTCCGCTGGCTAGTGGGCGGGGAAGTTTTCGCCTCCCGATCGCTCTTTCGATCGGGAATGGGGTCGGTTGGTCTCGCGCGAAGACGCCAAGAAGGACAAAACGCCGATCGTCGCTCCGCACACGATGTTCCATTCCCTACGCCATTTGACCTGTCGATTCGATTGGCAACGAGAGGTTACAGCCCACAGAAAGAGTCGACAGGAGATCCAAGCTGCAACACGCAAATGGAACTGGGCGATCGATGGTTTTCTGCCTTCGCGCTTTGCGTGAGCCAAGAAGGGCGTAGCAAGTTACCGCAAGCAGTGATGCGGGGGAAGCATATCGCCCATCGGGGAGTTCTCCGCATGGCGATGGAAATCAAGGTATCGCGATCGCGTGGCCCAATGCAGGACTGAAGGCGGCTTGTCGAGGGCCGGCTGGCGCGGTGGAATCACGGCTTTCGGGGTGGGGCGAATTTGATGCGGTCGACCAGTCGGACAACGTCGTTGCCCTGTCGATAGCCAGTCACGGCGGTGATGGCTTCGACGACGTGGACATACCGTAGGTTGTAATCCAGATCGATCTCGACTTCCGGGCCCTCTTCTTCTGAGGGGCCTGCGCCATCGCCCATCAGTTGCACGATGTAGGCTCGCACCTTGGCCCAATCCTGTCCGAACGAGATCGTGTCGTTGACAGAGATATCCGCCAGTTGTCCGTTGGCGTCGGCTTTCATCCGAAGCTTGATGGGAAGCTGGGTCAGATCGGTTGGGGCTCCGCCAGCGCCCGAAAGGGGCATCTTGACGTTGAAATCCCCTTCCTGAGCGGCGATCTTGAAGGTGGTGATAAAAAAGATCAGCAGTAGAAAGACGATGTCGATCATCGACGTCATCTGCAGTTCGGCTTTGACGGCACTTTCCGGTGGCTTTCTGAATTTCATTTTTGGTTTTCTTTCCGTAGCGGAAGAGGGCTCAGCCAGATTCCGGAGGGGGCGAGCACGTATCAGTAGCGCTGATCTTCTTTGACTCGGAGGGTGAATTTTTCAAAGCCAAGATCTTGGCACTTGCGGATGAAGTCCTGCACCACGCCCCCAGGAACATCGCGGTGGGCGCGGATGATGATGTTTGCGTCGGAGGCTCCTTTGTTCTTCGCCTGCAGTAGGCTGATTTCGTTATTCAGCAGTGGACGGATCCCTTCGAGTGTGGAGGTGATGCCACCGATGACAACCGTTCCGTCTGAGGGAACGTGCAGGGTGATCGGAAAGTCGACTGGTGCGTCAGCGGGCCTAGCCAGTTCGCTTTCGGGCAGGGTCACCCGGTCGTTCTGCTCGCTTTGGGAAAAGTTCATCAGCACCATGAAGAACGCGATCAACTGAAAGGTCATGTCGATCATCGGGGTCAGATCGGGTTCCGGGATGCGGTAATCATGCTCTTTGCGCTTGCGCATCGGTCGATTCCTTACTTGCGA
>JBJSWM010001265.1:0-10129 GCA_046085865.1 Pirellulaceae bacterium | reverse complement strand
GCCAAATCCAGAGGGAGACCGATCGAGTCAGCGGCGCAGATGGGGCCTCCCAGGCGGGAGAGGACTTGATTGAGTCCAAGGCAGCGGAGCCAGGTGCTTTTACCGGCCATGTTCGATCCGGTGACCAGATGGATCGGTCGGGAGGGATCCCAAGAGTAATCGTTAGTGACTCTTTGAGCGTCGGGCAAAAGGGGGTGGCCCAGGGCATGAACCACCCAGGGGGATGATGCAGGCGGGTGGTCGGATGGCGACAGGAACCGTGGAAAGCACCAGGCTGGGTTCTCGTCGGCGATGGTTGCGGCGCTCAGCAAGGCTTCCTTGCTGCCCAGAGCATCTAGCCAACCCGCAGCGCGATGGCCAAACCGTTCCTTCCATCGTTCCAATCCCTCCATGACGCGGAGATCCCAGGCCAGTAGCCACTGCAGCGGAAGGTAGATTAGGAAGAGGGTCGGGTTCTTCTGGAGGTGAGCTAGACGGGCCCAGAATCGAAGATGACGGAGTCCTTCGGTAGCCGAGTCGGGGCCGGTTGCGTATTGATCGCGAAGCTGGCTAGCCATCCGACTGCTGGCAGGCAGGCGCGCCAGACTTGCGAAGAGCTGATGGTGCTCTTGCACGCTGGCAGAACTGGCGAATACCTGCTGGAAGATATCGTGAATGGACCCCACCCAGCCAAGCATCACCACCGTATTGACGGCAAGCCCGGTCAGCAGGCAAATGGTGGCGGGCAGTGTGAGGGACGAGGCAGCCATCGACTTGCTGGCCAAAATCGCTGCGAGTCCCAGGAGGATCAGGAGTGGACCGAGCTGACTGGCTCGATGCACCCATGGGTGGTTGGCGAGCCACGAGGGGGATTGAGCCCACTGAGTGAAGCGATCGGGGCTGGAGCGGCTGGCGCTCAATTGGTAACAGAGTTCAAGGACTTCCTCACGTTGCTGGGTGATCGGTTGCCATTCGCGGACTGCCTCCTGGCGTTGTTGCAAGGTATCGGGAGGGGCCCATTCGACCAGCCAGCGGGCCACGGTACTTCGGCCTTGCTGGGTGGATGCAAGGCATGCGAACTGGTAGAGACTTTTGGGGCCAAACAGATCGAGGTCGCGGCTGGTCGGGAGATCGGCGAAATGGGTGGAACCTTCGGGTAGAGGGATCGGATGAATGTCACTCCATCTTCGGTCGGTCCTGGCCAGCAGCCGTTGCAGCCATTGCATTCGGCGCATCACCGCTTCGTGTTTTTCGCGATGGAACTCATGCCACGATAGCATGCCGAGGAAGCCCAGCAGCAGCAGCCAGCCGAGTGGAATCGCCCAGACGGGAGAGTCGTTTCGTAGGTAGCCTCCTGCTAACAGCAGCAACGCCGGTACAAAAAGTGCTGGTCGAATCCACTCCAGTTTTCTTAGCACCGCTTCCAGTCGATGCTGCTCCCGCACAAGTTCTTCGATCAGGTCGCGGTAGCGCTGCGAGAGAAGGGACATCTTGGATCCATGGGTGGAGGCATGGGGGCTGGATGGCTCAGCGCAGACGCACGGCGGGGAAAATCCCGCAGCGGCTGACTGAGGAGAGACACCATTGGAAGAGATTTCTTTCCGTGGTGGAAGGGGGTTCGCCCCCTCCACCTAGCGTGCGTCGGCAGACAGTGAGGGAAAACGATCGGTTCGGAGCGATCGATTGCCGCAGTAGGGAGTAGAAACGAAGGGTGTGGGGTTCCGAGATCCCCTGCAAAATGTCTACGATGACGGGGAATGGGAAACGATTTTTTAGGTGGGATGAGGCAAAGCGATTTGCAGATTGCACCGTTCGAAGAGCGGTGGGAACCAGTTGGGAGTCGATTCTTGAACGGGATATTGCCAAGCGTCTTGTCGTTGGAGACGGTAGGAAAAGTAGTGGGGCGCATTCGTCCTCCGGGATCGAAGAGTTTGACCAATCGGGCGGTGACGTGTGCTGCGCTGGCCGAAGGGACATCGGTTCTTGATGGGGTCTTGGAAAGCGAAGATACGCTGGTCATGGTGGAAGCTTGGAGGCAACTGGGATGGCGCATCGACTGGGATCGAAGTCGCCACCAGATGACGATCGAGGGAGGGGGAGGAACACTGCCACAGGGATCGAAGCGGGCAGTGGACGGCAAAGCGCATTCCATCTATGTGGCCAACAGCGGAACCACCTTGAGATTCTTGACCGCAGCGCTCGCGACGCTTCCTGGAGACTACCTACTGTCGGGTGTTCCGCGAATGCATCAGCGTCCCGTCGGTGATCTGCTGGAAGCCTTGCGGAAGTTGGGGGTCGACGCCGCTAGCAGCAATCTCGAACGGCCAGATTGCCCTCCAGTGACGCTGAAGGGCAACGGCATGGAGGGAGGTACCACCCGGGTGGCAGGCAGCATCTCCAGCCAATTCCTCAGTGGCCTTCTGATGGCAGCGCCCAATGCACGCGTTCCGGTGCAAATCGATGTCGAAGGGGAACTGGTATCGAGAAGTTATGTCGAGATGACTTGGCGGGTGATGGAGTGCTTTGGGGTGCAGGTAGAGCGTCGGTCGGAACGAGGTTTTGTGGTTCCAGCGCCGCAGCGTTACCGGGCGTGTCGCTACGAGATCGAACCGGATGCATCGGCGGCCAGTTATTTTTTTGCCGTCGCTGCCATCACCGATGGCGATGTCCTGGTGGAAGGGGTACGGCGAGATGGGCTGCAGGGAGATGCGGGGTTCGTCGATGTGCTGCAGATGATGGGATGCCAGGTGGACCAGTTGCCCGATGGATTGCGGGTGCAAGGCACCGGTAAGCTAGTTGGCGTCGATGTCGATATGAATACGATGAGCGACACGGTGCAAACCTTGGCCATGGTCGCTCTTTTTGCCGAAGGGCCAACGCGCGTGCGTGGCGTGGCGCACAATCGGCACAAAGAGACCGATCGCATCGGCGATCTGGCGACCGAACTTCGCAAGTTGGGTGCGGAGGTGATCGAGCATTCCGATGGAATGACGATTGTGCCAGGAGTCCTCCGGCCGGCTACCTTGGAGACCTACAACGACCATCGGATGGCGATGAGCTTTGCGCTGGCAGCGTTGCGGATACCTGGAATCCAGATCATTCATCCTATCTGCATCGAGAAGACTTATCCGAACTTTTTTTGCAGATCTCAGTCGACTGACGGGCAGCCGCTGGAGCGATGCCAGCCAGCCATAACCCTTGGTTGGCTCGACCCAACCTACGCTGGCGACTATGGAAATCGGAACAACCAGGAACAGGGAGAGCGGACCATGCAGGGAGAGAGCCATCTTGAAGGGATCGATCGGCGGCAGGCGACGAAGAATCTAGTGATGCAAGGGGTGGCCGCAGGCACCTTGATGACCACAGCGACGGCAGCCAGCCGTGGCTTGGCGGACCATGGTCAAGCGAAGCTTCGGGTTGCTGTGATCGGTACCGGTGGGATGGGCGGCGGGCATGTTCGGATGCTGGCGGCGCGCACGGACTGCGATTTGGTCGCAGTCTGCGCTGTCGATCGCCTGCGCCTGGAGCAAGCGGCCCGGTGGGTGACCGAAGCTGGAAAGGTCGCTCCCGAAACCTTCTCCGACATGCGGGAATGTTTCCGCAGTCCCAAGATCGATGCCGTTTTCATCGCAACGCCAGACCATTGGCACGCGCCGGCGGCTTTGCTGGCCCTGGAGGCAGGGAAGCATGTCTATGTGGAAAAGCCATGTTGCCACAATCTGCGCGAAGGATGGCTGCTGGAAGAGGCGGTAGGTCAATCGGGAAAGGTGCTTCAGGTAGGGACACAAAGCCGTTCCTCGCCCGTGGTGACCGCTGGTATCGATCGGCTGAGGCAGGGAGCCATCGGGCAGGTGCTGATTGCCAAGGCATGGAACAGCCAACGCCGTGGTTCGATCGGCAAGGAGTCACCTGGGGAGCCACCTTCGGAGCTGGACTATCCGAATTGGCTTGGACCTGCCAGACCGGTCCCCTACCGCCGTAATTTGCTGCATGGTGTCTGGCGATGGTGGTACGACTTTGGATGTGGCGATATCGGCAACGACGGGGTCCACGATATCGACGTCGCGCTCTGGGGACTTGGAGTCGATCGGTTGCCCGACTGGGTAGGGTGTTATGGAGCCAAAGATTTTTTCGAGGACGATCAACAATTCCCAGATACACAGTACGCTGTCTGCGAGTTTGCTAGCGACCATGCAACGGGGCGGCCCAGGCAGTTGATCTTCGAGCAGCGGATCTGGTCCCCGTATGTGCAGGAAGGATATGAAAACGGTGCTGCCTTCTATGGCACCGAAGGGATGATGCTGATGGGGCACAATGTTGGTTGGAAGCTGTATGGGCCTCGGAACGAATTGAAGGAAGAGCAGGCTGGCAGACCCGAAGTCTCGGATCACCACGGGAATTTTCTTCGAGCGATCGAAGGGAAAGAACCAGCGACGGCTCCCATCGCGGCCGGGTTGCTGAGCGCCGGTGTGGTTCACTTGGCCAATCTAAGTGCACGACTGCGGCGAGGGGTCGCGCTCGATCGAACGGAGCGCAAGGTCCTGGGAGACGACGAGGCAACCAGACTGCTGGGGCGAGACTATTCCGATACGCATTGGGGGGTTCCCAAGGGGCTGACATGATCGAACGAAAAAAAGTCGTGGTGATCGGGCACACGGGCCGAGGCGACTATGGCCACGGGATGGATACGGCATTCCGCAATCATCCGGCGTGCGAGGTGGTGGCGGTGGCCGATCCGGTGGAGGCAAGTCACGCTGCCGCCATGCAAAGGTCGGGTGCGGCGCGGTCGTATCGGGATTATCGCAAGATGCTGGATCAGGAACGACCGGAGATCTGCGTGATCGCGCCGCGTTGGATCGATCAACATGCCGACATGGCGTTGGCGGCGGCGGAATTTGGTTGCCATCTCTATATGGAAAAGCCTTTCTGTAGGACGTTGGAAGAGGCGGACGCGATTGAGCGAGCTTGTCAGATGCGGCATCTGAAAGTGGCGGTGGCCCATATCGCTCACTACTCCCCTGCCCTGACGTCAGTGCGCAAAGCGCTGGCGGAGGGAGCGATTGGACGATTGCTGGAGATCGAAGTGCGGGGCAAGGAGGATGCGCGCGGCGGGGCCGAAGACCTTTGGGTGCTGGGGTCCCATGCGCTGGAGCTGATGGTGGCGCTGGCTGGACCTCCCGCCTTTTGCCAAGCCATGCTTCTACAGGATGGAAGGCTTGCTGGGCCTTCGGATCGCCGTGATGGAAACGAAGGGCTGGGGCTGCTGGCCGGGAACCGAGTCGAGGCGATGTGGGGACTTCCAAACAATGTGCTGGGCAGGTTCGCTTCCGACAAACAAAGCGCCAAGCCTCCCAGCCGTTTTGGGTTGAGGCTGCGAGGCATCGAAGGGGAAATATGGCTACCGTCTGGGTTTGGTGTGCCTGCCCGGTTGTCTCGCGATCCGCTGTGGATGGGCGGCGCGGGGGATGGGTGGAGCGAACTGCCGATGGCACCGACGGTCGCCGGATACGAAGGGGCTCATCCCGTCGTGGTGCAGGATTTCCTGGAGGCGATCGACAAGGATCGCCCCCCCGTTTGCTCCCTGCGAGAAGCGATCTGGACGCTGGAGTGCATCCATTCGGTCTTTGCTTCGCACGTTTCGCAAAGCCGAGTGGCCCTCCCCTTGTCCGATCGGTCGCATCCTTTGGCCAAGTGGAATTGAATTGGCATCGTTCGGTTCACGCGGCAAGTTGATAGGGCAGTAGGGCAAGCGAACGACACAGCGGTGCCAGGCAACTGTCGCTGCGTCATCCAGAAGATTCAGGGCAAGCCATCCAGTTCTTTAGGTGGCGTGCGCTGGCCACCGGAGGGCTTGCGTCCTTCCGCCAAGTTTCGTGCTCTAGCTCCCGCTCGAAGAAACCAATCGCTGATCGACGTAGGGTTCTGGTCTGTTCGCGGACTGGTGAATCTGGCAGGGGGCAGGAATGCATGGCCGAGACGGCCATGGCACCAGCAGGCAGCTCACGCATCCGTCAGGATCTCATTCTTCGTAGGGTGTGTGAGGCCGTCGGTGGCATGGTTGATGCACCAGGCACAAGGTCGTTGAAGCAAGACGATTTTCCAGGCCGTTGGTCGCGACGGCGGAACACAGCAGGATGATCGCTCGACGTAGAGTTCTGCCACGAGGCGGGGGCTGGAAGTCTTGCGGACCGCAATCGAGTTGGGGGAATTCGAGGAAAGCGGCCTTTGCCTGGAAGGCTATCTTTGCTAAGCCATTGATGAGGGACAATTCATGAACCTGGGGCGCTGAAATCCCGCAGTCGATTGCGTTGGAGGCATGGATTCGGATGCCAAGAGTGCGGAAGCAAACGGACCACTGCAGATGCACGATAAAAAATTGCATCCCGAGCTCTCACTTCGGGGTGGCGTTGCGTGGGAGTTCCCGGCGTCGCTGGCTGGTTGGCGGGTGTCGACTTTTTGGCTCGCTGATGGGGTTGTCTGTAGCCAGAACGTCTGCAGCGACCTCGTGGCCTCATGAGGTGCAGTGGGGGCGGTTTCGTTTCTATGGAGATCGACCGCTGGGAGAAGCGAAGCAGTGGGCCGAGCACCTAGAAGAACTGGCGGGTCGGATGGAGAGAGACCTGGAGCTTGTTGGGACCGAAGAACCGATTGCCGTGATGGTGCTTGCCAATCAGCAAATCTTGGATCGCTATCTAGAGAGATACTTTCCTGACGTCGGTGGGCGTCGTTCCATCTTCCTGCGCCATCAGGACCGTAGTCAGGTCTTTGTCTGTCGCCACCCAGGTCTTGTCGAAGACCTTCGGCATGAGGTGTGCCATGCATTGCTGCAACTTGCACTTCCCAAACTGCCGGTCTGGATCGATGAGGGAATTGCCGAATACTACGAGGTCCCAAGCAGCTCGTCGGCACTCCACCCTGTCCATGGTTCCCGGATCACTTGGCTGGTGCGACTTGGGCACGCACCCTCATTGAAGGCGATGGAACGCGATTCGTTTGATCCGGGATCTTCGAGCGGATCGTATGGGGATGCCTGGGGGTGGATTCACTTCCTGATGACGCATTCGGAGGCTAGCCGACGAGTGCTGGTCGATCATTTAGCAGCGATGCATGCGGGGAACGATCGCATGACTTTGCATCAGCGTTTGGAGCAGTCGCTGGGGAATCCACGTCTGGAGTTCTTGCGTCACTATCAAACCGTTGTGGCGAACGAGCGGGCTCCGGTTGCCGCGTCAACGACCACTTCGGGTGCGACCCCGTAGCCGTGGTGTTTGAACGGGTTGCAGCTTCGATCGGAATCGCAAGGGGCCAGCGGTACGGTGCCATGGGAGGATCAGGGGGCGTCCGATTGGGGCGACCAGTCGACCTTCAGGCGATCGCGACGAAATGAAAGTCCGCTGGCAGCACCAATCTTCTCCAGCAACTGATCGATCGACGCCTTGTCTGTCTCCACATCGATCCGCATCGCTGATATCGATTCAGGAAGGGGCCAGGGCTGGAACTGCATTCCCTGAGAGTCCGCCAGCGATTGAAGGACTTCCGCGAGGCTACCCTGAAGTCTGGCAGTGAATCGTTGTTTCGCCAGGGGATCGCTGCCAGGGGCCGAACGGGGTGCCGTCTTGGAGGGGGTTCCCCAAACCCAGTCCCGATGATCGGCCGCTGGCCCGACCAATTGGAGTGATCCGGAGTCGACGCGGGCTTTCGAAAGCGGGTGGGATTTCAGGAAGAGTTCAACTTTCGATCGCGGGCCAACAGGGTACGAAGCATTGACCTCTGTGGTTTTTGGCAGCGGAACGATCTGAAGCGCGATTGGCGAATCGCTCGACTGCACTTGCACGGTCGCATCAAATCCCGCCAGCATCAAGGACAGCAGACCGGCGCGCGTCGTCGACTCCATACCCCCTTCGTTCCACAAGTCATGTTCGATCGGGTCAAGCGAGATCCACTGGAGCGATTCCTTGGTGGCTAGCTGTTGCAGCAACTGGGAGGGTTCGGAGATCGGTTCCCAAGAGAAACTAGTCCGGGGCCGCAGGCCCGGGTGATCGCATAGCAGTTGCCAGTGAGCCGCTTCGATGCGAGGGCCGGAACCAATCGGCCCCCAGTAAAGAGTCGATTCGATGATTCCAAAAGAGGTCGCAGTACGGCTGGCTAGGTCATGGAGGATTTCGCCAAGCGGTTGATCGCGAACTGTCAAATCGACCAGCCGATCGGGATCGATTCGTCGATCCAGCCAGAGGGTCAGGTTGGCTTGCTGTGCGATCGAGGCAAGGGTTTCCCCCAGCGGGCTGTTCTTCTTCAGAAGGGAGGTGGGAGTGGTGAGGAGTTGGTGACTTCGGCGCTGAGATTCCAGCCGCAGTGGCGGTGGTTCTTGGCCGATAAGAAGAGCTTGCGCGAAAATGGAGAGGATAAGGAAACAATTCCGAAAATGCTGGGAACCCAAGGGTCACCTCAAGATGTTGCCTGTTTTTCTCGGAGTTCGCTCAAGCTTGTGCATTGGCGTTTGAGAAACCTCGAACTAAACTTTGCACCATAGGACACGTGTCAGGGAAGGCGCGGGGGATGGAGCGTCCGGGAAACGCAGGCGGAACGCAATAACAAAGGCTTCGACAGTGAATTCATCTTCCGTGAGGATACCTTTTCTGCTGCGTTGCTACCAACTGTATCTGCAGGATGGTAATACATCGCTTTACCTTGCCGCGGTATCGGGGCGTTACTCGTTGGCTAGCCTGGAGCGGTTGACGCAACATGCCCGATGCGAAGTGAGACGAGCCGCGACCCTGGCGGTGGGCCTTTTGGGGGGGCGGGAGCAGATTCCCGTGATCGGACCATTGCTGGCCGACAGCGATTCCAAAGTCCGACTGGTGGCCAATGAATCGCTCCGGTCATTGCGGGGGCAGATGGTGCCGCAGCATGTTCGCCGCGAAGTCGCGGAAATTGGTCTCATGGTGCGTGAGGGGAAGCATCGCGAGGTGATTTCTGCGGTGGATCGATTGGTCGAGCGAGGCTACAACAGCTCGGAGCTTCATTGCCAGAAGTCTCTGGCCTGGTTTTATCTCGGTGATTACCGATCGTCGATTGAGGAGGCGCACCAAGCGCTCTCCCTTTGTCCCTATCAGTACACGGCCTGGATCGGACTGGGGCATTGCTACAGCGAATTGGGTGAGCCGGTCCTGTCGCTCGACTGCTTCCGCAACGCGCTGGATATCTATCCCGACCTGGATGCGGTACGATCCTATGCACGCAAGCTGGCTAAGGCCTTGCGGGAACCGCTGTAGGATCTCTGGTATCAAAAGAGGAGGGGTGCGATGAGCAAGGCCAATCTGGTGGTGGCTTTCATCGCAGGATTCCTGGGTTTGACCTGGTTGGCTGCAGCGATCTGGCCACGGATGTGGATCCATCAATGGCGATTGAGCGACGCAGTCGATCAAAAGTTTGGATCGCGAGGTTTGCGGGTTCTTGATCTGGCGATGGCGGCTTTGATGCTTTGGGTCATCTATCGCCTGATGATGCAAGTGCCGGTCGGCAGGCCCTAAGTTGATTGTCGGTCGCTTGGCACGGCCGGCACGGTTTGAGCCGGTTGGTGCGTTTCGAAAAAGTAGAAATGGGCCCGTTTGTTGTGGGGCCGGTAGCGATGGGGCGATCAGGGATCCAGATCAGCGATTGGTTGAGTTGAGGGAAGGCAAGGTTGGGGTTAGGTCTTGTCCCGACGCAAGTTCGACCTTCTGGCCTCGTTGTTGCTCCTTCGAAAGTTCTTTCTTCGCATCGAGGAATTTTTGTTTCGATTCCTGGCTGCTGAAGAGGTAAACGCGATCTTGATATCGGCAGCCCAATTCCCGTTTGCCCTCGACCAATCTGCCTTCTTCTAGGTAGACGACGATGTCCATGCCGCTGCAGATCGGTGCGAAGCGATCGGGGGTGGCCAGGAACTTCTCTTTGGCTGAGGGAGACGACAGGTGATAGACGCGGTTGCGATGCCGCACGGCCAATTCGGGGCTTCCCATTTGCCAGCGTTTTTCATCGGCGAGAGTTACTGGGCAATAGCCTTCCAAGGCGAGGCTTTGGGGGAGTTGGCTTGGGAGGTTGGCGATCTCAGGTTGGGTATCGACCTTGGAAATGCGTCCTGGATCGGATCGAGTCGCTAAGGATTTGGTAG
>JBJSWM010001264.1:0-3148 GCA_046085865.1 Pirellulaceae bacterium | reverse complement strand
GGTCGCTCGCACCCTCCAACTTTCCAGATGCCGGTTGCCCAGATGCCGGTTGCCCAGATGCCGGTTGCCCAGATGCCGGTTGCCCAGATGCCGGTTGCCCAGATGCCGGCTCCTGTGGCCCCTGCGACTCTTTTGGCAATGTGGCGGGTGGCTGGGGACAGAGCGTGCCGACAAGGCTGGCGACCTGCAGGACAATCGCCGCGCAAAAGCATCCGGCGAGGACCACCGCCAAGGCACCGAATCCGGAAAAAGCTCTCACGCGACGCCTAGCGATCATCTTCCTGCCTCCGATTGCTTCAGCCATCGTTCCAGCAGCTTGGCCAGTTCTTCCTGCTGGCTAGACAATTCCTGAAGCGTCAGGATCTCACTGGTCGTCAGCGGAGCACCGCTCTGGGACTTCCGATCGATCTCTTCAGTTCTCGCGACGATCGCCTGTTGCGCCGCGCGAATCAATCGCAGTTCCAGCGGATCGATCGGTGACTTTTCCTGGTTCGCTTCCGTCTCGGTTGAGTCGCTTTGCTTGGAACTCGGACTCCCTGACTCCTCCGCTTCTGCAGGTGACCTCTCGCTACTCGCATTCTCCTGCTCTTTCCCCGTCGACTCAACCAAGGTCCGTTCGATCGTCTCCAGCATGGCGTAGGCATCGGTCGCCAGTCGCAGTCCCGGCTCTTCCAACTGCCCCCTTTGGAAAGCCATCTGCGCTCGTTCCATCTGCTGCGTCGTCTTCTCCAGCATCCAGCCGAGGGTCGATCCATCCGATGGAAACGTCTCGCGCCACGGTTCCAGTTCCCGGCGCAGCGATTGTTGACGTTCCGCCAACGTCCGGCTGCGCACCATCAAACCCTCCGCCTCCATTCGTTCCGCATCGTTCTCAGAAACCCACCTGCGATTCTGCAGCACCAGATCCCGCTGCTGGTTGGCCAGTTGCCCAATGGCATTGCCCAGCGAATGGAGCTGCTCGGATGCCGATTGCAATTCTTCCTCTGCCTGCCGATCGTTGCTGGACGGCTGGGTCGCTCCCGCGTCGGCCATCGAGGATACTTGCTCCTCCGCCGCTTGTTCGGCCAGTCGCTGCATCGCCTCCTGCTGTTGACGGAGCGCTTCGTCCCATCGTTTGCTCTGCAGCGCCTCGCTTGCCTGCTGCATCGGCGAAAGCGCCTCGGCCAAAGACCTCTCCGGTGGCTGTTGCCTCACCATCTTCTGCAGGCGACTTGCCAACTCTCGCTGCTGGCTTGACAACTTCCTGGCGGCATCGATCTCTTCCGAACCCTGGAGAGTCTCAGCCGCTTGGCGGGTCTTGTCGATCAACGACTCCTGGTCACGCATCAGCTGCCCGATGACCTGTCCGCTCCTGGCCTGCTGCTGGTTCGCGGAGATCTGATCGCGAATCGATTCCAGTTGTTGCTTCAATCCCTCTTGCTGGGATCGCCACCTAT
This sequence comes from Pirellulaceae bacterium, assembly GCA_046085865.1. Taxonomy (GTDB): domain Bacteria; phylum Planctomycetota; class Planctomycetia; order Pirellulales; family Pirellulaceae; genus JBEISR01. The sequence continues at coordinate 1,712 of JBJSWM010001264.1, read as the reverse complement.
CGAACGGCTCTTGCGGGAAATCTTCCTGGCGATCGGCAGCTTGCTGCCGTCCCAATTCCCTCTGCGATTGTGCCTGCATGACTAGGTCCTGATGCGACTGAGTCAATTGGTCCAGCCACCCCTCCCATGGCTCGACCAACTTCGACTCCTCCATCGCTGCCTCCGCTAGCCGTTGCAGATGCTCCTTCACCACGCCGATCGGCGATGGGTCGCCAGCGGCCAGTGATTGAGCGGTTTGAAGGGCTTCGCGAGCCATCGACTCCAACTTTTCAGAAGATGGCTCGGGATCGACCGGTTCGGTTGCCGACCGGACCTCCTCCCATGCTTCGGTCGCCTGCTGCAACCTTTGAAGATTCTCAAGCGTCCTTTCGACACCCAGCAGCATCTTCTGCTGCTGACGATCGATAGCTAGTTGCCAACCTTTCTCACTCAGCAGCACCACCGACCTCAATGGCGACTGGACGGAGTGGCCGCGACGATCGGTAGCGGTCATCCACCACTGGATCTCCATCGACCCATCAGCGCGCCGCCACGATGCGAATTCCTCCAGCGCCTTTTCGCTCCAGCGGGGACTTTGGATTTCCCAATGCCAAACGGTTCCCAACCGGTCGATCTTCCCGAGCGAACCGGTCGACGGCAGAGCTCCTGCCAGCACCGACGGCCATTCGCTCGGCTCCGCCACCGACCCTTCTTCCCAATCCAATTCGGCTCGAGCGCGCGCTACGACCGAACCCGCCTCCACCAGCGGTACCCACGTCGTCCTCGATTCGTTCCCCTCACCACGAATCGCTTTCCATGCGAACCGCCATTGGTCGATCAGGTGATCGTCGCTGGCCTGGACCCGCCAAGCGATGCGGCTGCCCCAGGGATACTCCGCCGATTCCTCTGGAGCGACCACCAGCAACTGCGGTGCTTCGTCGGGCAGAACCCGAACCTCCCAGGCATCTTCCGATTGCGATTCGACCCCTTCCTTCGAGCGCCAACCCAGACGAAATCGAAATCCACGCTCGGCTGTCAGCGGCTGCTGGGCAGTGCCCCATTGGAACTGTTGCTGAAGAGCATCCCAGCGCGGGAGATCGGGAACCGGTGGAAGTGGGCTCTCTCCTGCCTGAGACGCGGAGACAGGTCGGTCTTCCAGCCACTGAAAGTCGATCCAACGAATCGAATCGACGGGCCGATCGAATTCGACTTGCCAGAAGTAGCGAGTCCCTGCGGTCCAGCGCTGGAGTTGGCCCGCATCAGGTCCAGATGGCGGTTGGATGCCGTCAGGGGGCGTGATGGTGAAACTTGCCTGGCGAAGCTTGGCAGCCGCTGCAACCTGGATCGCACGCCACCCCATGTCGCGATCATCCCCTCCTTCGGCGCGCACTTCGATCGGCATTTCAAAACCAGGAACCGTAGCCAGCGCTTGCGGCCCTTCTGCCTGCCACTGAATCATCTGCACCGCGCCACCGGAGGCACTGCGCCACTGCAGCTGGAGGTCCTCGGGCAATGGTCCCGACTGATTCTCGACCCGCAACGATACCGGTGTACCGGGTGGCACCGCCAGCGGCAGATCGCGATATGCCAAGTGCACACGACGAGGCCACTGGGGGGCGTTCCATGGAAAGAAGACGCGCCTGACCGCTGTGCTGAACGACTGAGGCACCACGATCCACCCCAATCCGGTCAGTCCAACCAACGCCATCAGAAACCACCAGCCCCTTCGACTC
>JBJSWM010001263.1:0-1854 GCA_046085865.1 Pirellulaceae bacterium | reverse complement strand
TCACGATCCAGATCAAAAAGTCCCGGCGATGAGCCAGTCATCAAATCACTAACACTCCCCTCCACTGTCGCCTCCCCAATCCCAGAATTCACCTCGATCGCGCGATCTCGGGAAACGCCCAGCCGGTCCGCAAGTCGCTGGACCAGTTCCTCCTGACGACTCCTGGACAGGGAGTCGCGAAACTCCAATACGAGGCACCTCTGATCCGTCTGGCCAACGGTGGCCCCCGAGATATTCCATCTGGAGGCACCCGACCAGGATACCGGGCTACCTTCCGCATGCATTGTAGCATGCGCTACATCTTGCGATGGCTCACCAATCCACTGATTCGCGATGTTCAGCTCCAAACGCAGATCGGCCGGTTGATCGACCACTGCTTGAGCCAACGCGCTGACCGACTTACGATCCGGCCTCTCCTCCCAAGCTTCGTACAGCGCAATCAGCGATCTCCAGACCTCACTCCGTTCGCACATGACCGTCCAATCGCTCCCCTGCAAAAGCTCCAGGAAGTCGCGGCGCGCGTTGACGCTCTCGAGGAGATACCAATCCGAAGGAAGCGAACGATCTCGCTGGCGGTCGACAGCGACTGTTGAATCTCTCAGAAACAAAAGGTCATTCGGGTCGATCACGCGGTCCCCATTGGCATCCAACACCGAAAGGCTGGCGGCCGCTTTAGCGGTCTCATCAGGATCGATGGTCGCATCTGCGTTCAGATCGAGTGCTCGAAAGACCTGGGAGTTTTGCCTCTGACTGCGAGTGGTGGCATTGGCATGCTGCAGGGTGACAGGAATATCGCGAACCAACCCTCTGGACATCCATCGAACCAACTCCTTAGGCTCCGCCAACTCGTTCTCATTCGCGTCATACCGTTCCATCAAAGTCGTCGGATCCGGTGCGTTATCCTCTGCCACACCAGCGGTCGCGATCAGCCACGAATGAACCAGTGTTCCAAACGGATGCTCAAGAGCCTTAGTCCAAGTCAACGGAACGGAGGGATCTGCATCAAACCAGCTAGCCACTTCCTCCTCAAGCTTCTGCCGGTAGCGATCGATCGGCATTCCATCGATAATCAATAGAAGATCGAGTCTTTCGGGGCTCCCTAAGTCCACCCAACCGATCGGAATCCTTGTGGGAGTCATCACGGCTTCCGGCTCCCGCTCCATCGACTCGCTCTTCTGCTCCTCTCCTTGCTCACCTGGAGATCCTCGCTGCGCTATGGCGGACGCTTCCATCGCCACCACCGGTTGTTCGGGAATCGGCGGCGGGCTAGGCTCCTCCGACTGCTCGGATGGTACAGCTCCCTTCTCTTCGCTCCTCGTGACGACATCGACTTTCGCTGAGGGCGACTGGCTATTCTGGCAACCGGTCGCGAGGATGACGATCCAACCGAGGCACCAAAACCAACTGAGGCACGAAAGATTGTGAAGCGTTTTCATCTTCATCGCCTCGCCATAGATTCCGAATCGCAGTCCCTCGAAACATCTTCAAGGAGTCATCGCGAATTCGGTGCTGTTCAGGAGCGCCCAAAGAAGATCTTCTTCGATCGAAAGATCCTTTTCAGGATCGCCCGAAGCAGTGTTTTGAAGAGACTCAATCGCTTCCTGTTCCTCGGGGTACGGTGGGCGGGCCAGCACCAGCCAAAAGAGTTCCTCAAGTCTCTTCGACCGCTTCAGGTGCGGTGCCTGGAGCGCCTTGAGTAGCCGAGAGCTGGCTTCATTGACAAGCTGATCCAGCGACGGGCCGTTTTGTAGTTGCAGCGCCTGAAGAACATCGCCCGCATAGTCGGAACGCGCGGCCCTCAACGCCCCCAACTTCTGAGCAAGGCTTGCCCACAGATCATTATCCGTCTCACCT
>JBJSWM010001262.1:0-6290 GCA_046085865.1 Pirellulaceae bacterium | reverse complement strand
AGGCCCTGAGTCCAGAGGCCCTGAGTCCAGAGGCCCTGAGTCCAGAGGCCCTGAGTCCAGAGGCCCTGAGTCCAGAGGCCCTGAGTCCAGAGGCTCTGAGTCGTCCGCTGGATGCTGGAGCCGCCGCACATCGGGGCGGCTGAAGTATCAGGGCTGCTGGAACTCAAAGAAGGCAAAGGCCATGTGGACCACTAGCGCCCAGAGCGTGCACCAGAGGATGGTGGTGGTGATCCCGCGGCTGACCGACGCGCCAGACCACTTGGGACGCATCGCCAGGGCGTAGACCAGAAGACCAATTCCAAAGCCGACGACTCCCATCTTGCAGAGATTCCAACCAAGGCCCGCGTATCCAAACTGGTCGGGTTGATAGAGCCGCGCGGTGAAGTTTTGTTGCCAGAAGGAAGGCCCAAGGCGGGGCTGCGCTGCGACGAAACTCAGCTGACTTGAGAGCGATGCCGCCAGGTAAGCAATCTGCGTCAACAGCCAAGTGCCCAGCAGAAAGCTCCAAAGCACCGCCGGCAGAAGGTAGCGGTGCGGCGATGCACCCAGCAGATGCATCGCTTCCAGTTGCCCTCCATAGCGTTTGTTTCCCAAGTCGGAGGAGACAGCGGCGGCGGAACGGGCTGCGATCAGTAGGCTGGCGAGCACCGGGATGAGGACGCGGTAGAGCGAGAAACCGATGGCGCTGACCAGTTCCTCCATCAGCAGTGGTTCGGTGTAGACGCGAAACGGAAGGTAGCGAAGGGAGAAATAGGTGGTGACAAAGCCGACGATGCCTCCAGCGATCGCCAGATAGAGGATCGCTGTCCCTCCAAAAACCAGCCGTGCGTGATGCAGAAAGAAACGAACGTTCCAGCGCCCCTTTCTTCCCCACATCCATAGCGCCGCCAGACCACGCGCCAGCCACAAGGCCACCTCGCCGATCCCCTCAAGCGGCCGGGAGATCCTAGCACCAAGCGATAATCGTGGAGTGGTCGGAGGCAATCCTTCTTCCGCTGTTGCGCTGCCATGATCGATCTGCATCGCTTCGCGAAGCCTTGCCAAATCACGCTGCTTGTAGCGTTCGATCGATTGCCGAGTCGGATCGATCCACAGGAATTCCTCTGCCATCTGCGCGAATCGTTCGTAATCATGCGTCACCACGACGGTGGTGACCTGTCCTTCGCGGTGTGCCTGCGCGATCCACTCCAGGGCGCGACTGGCGGTGTGTTCGTCCAGACCGGTGGTCGGTTCGTCGTAAAAGAGAACCGCGGGCCGGGATGCCAGCGCCTGCGCAAGGCTCAGTCGCTGCCGCTGGCCGCCACTGAGCTGATTGATTCGGACCGAAGCTGGGATGCCAAGATGTTCCAGCCACCCAGCCGCAGTGCGCGCGGGAGTTGGCTCGCCAAGACTCGATCGCTCAGCCTCTGCGTGATCGATCGCGATCTGCACGTTGTCCATCGGGCTCCATTCATCCAGCAACGCTGGTTGCTGGAAAACTAGGCCTATTCTCTGGCGGATCGATTCAGGGTGGTAGCAGATCTCACCATGCCACTGAACTCTCGCTCCTTCCCCAGTAGACTCCAGTCCAGCGAGCACTCGCAGCAAACTCGATTTGCCGCTGCCACTGGCCCCCAAAAGCACGACGAACTTTCCGCGATCGATCGAAAAACTGGCATCCCGAAGGAGGCATTTGGGTCCGGCGTGGAGGGTGAGCCCCTGGGCTTCGATCACGGCGGGAAGAGACCTGTTGGCATCGGAGGCTGGATCGGTGGGAGGCACCATCGGTCGGGTCTTCCTGATGGACAAAAACGAGTGATCGGCAATCCGCTCAAGGAAGCGACGCAGCGGAAATGGTCGGTGCGGATTCCTGTTCGATCCAGGGATACATCGTATCGCTTGGCTGATAGATCAGAGGGTAGGAATCGTCCAAAGCGTTTTGCAGGATCGAGTCGACCGGGACGACTTCCACCACCAGCCAGCGCCGGTCCTTCATCAGGATCTGTTGCCGCAGCATCGCGACCACCTCGGGGGTCAGTCCTTTTTCTGGGGAACCGAACAGATCAGCTCCCATGTCGCGCATCCATGGTTCGACCACCCGCTCGATCTGGGCGGAAAGCGCGTTCCCCGCTTCGCTCTGCCAATGACGGTCGATGATTTGTCGGAAGGAGTTGGAATCATTGACAACATCGGCGAGCACCTTGCCGAGGATGGAGCGAAGTTGCGGGTCGACCATCCATTGCCCCAGCGCTTCGCGGGCCACATCCCGAATGGCGGGCCTTTGCGCTAGGTCGATCGCCAGGGCCTGTAACGACTCGAGAATCTCGGGCAGATGAGCCGTTAGTACGGGTGTCGCATCCTCTTCGACGAACCGTTCGAACTCGCGTCGGACCAGATTGCGTTCCGGCAGAGGCGACGCGTCGTAGAGGTAACCGAGCGCGAAGTTCCAGATCGATGCCCGCTCGAACAATTCCTCCCCAATGATCGCGGCCACCGGCGACAGCCGCTCCCTGGCAGCAGGAAGCAATTCGCTGCGCACTAAGGGAAGCACCTTGCGTTCCAATAGCTCCACCTGATACCGCATCGCCAGCTCTTCCATCTCCGGCAACTGCTCTCGCAGCGACTGTCCCAGTCGCAGTTGGATCGCTGGCAGAAGTTCCCGGACCGTCGCCATCAACAGCGGCTCGACCGTCCGCGACCAGTCGATGGGGTCCTTCTCGAATCGCTGTTGCAGTTCGTCGGTCCATCTTTTCAATTTACTGGCGGGCAGCAGACGCCTAGCCACGCTGGCCAGGGTGCCATCTGGAAAGTGGAGTTGCCATGGCGTTTGGGAGCGTGGCAGCCATCGGGGATCGAACCATCGCACCCGCAGGCGTCCCTTGTCATCCTTGACCGAATCAAACAGAAGAGGTTGCGGCGCCAGCGATCCTGGAGGCGGAGGTGGTGGGGGGATCAACTTGCGATCGACCGCACCCACCATCACCCAACCAGCCTCCGTCCTGGCAAAAATCGGTTCGTTCCCCGCCAGCCATTGGACAGCCGGGCCCTCCAGCCAGCAGTGCCGCTGGGGATTCGCCCACTGCCACAACGAGGAGCTCACCGGGACTTGGCTGGATCGCAGAGGAGAGCCGGAAGCTGCCAGAGCGGGAAACTGGATGCGCCAGACTCCCCAGGCCACTCCCGCGATCGATGCCAATAGGACGATTGAGCCCAACGCCCTTTTTCGATCTTTCGAGATCTCCATAACCATTGTCGACCTCCCAGACCCCAATCGACAGTGGCCCAAGCAACATCAGACGGGAATGAGCAGCCGCTCGGGCACAGGTCGTTCTCAGAAACGTCGCACCGAAGGCTTGCCCTCCATGACTCATTCGTCCGATGCCGGTTTCCGGGCCGATTTCTTCGTTGCTTTGGACTTCGCACCTGCCGATTTTTTCTTGGCGACTTTCTTGGTGGATGTCTTGGAAGTCTCTGCCGAGGCCCCAGCCCGTTTCTTGGGAGCGGCCTTCTTGGCCGTTGATCCCTTCTTGGTCGCTCGCCCCCGTCCCTTCTTCGCCGGTGCCGATGCGGCGCGATCGGCCAACAGTTGCAACGCAGCTTCCAGCGTCAACTCAGCGGCCTCCGTTCCTTTGGGAAGCGAGGCGTTGGTTTGTCCATCCGTCAGGTAAGGGCCGTACCGCCCGTCCATCAGCTGGACCACATTTCCTGTGACCGGAGAATCACCCAGCTGACGCAAAGGCGGTTTGGGAGCCGCGCGCCCCCGTCCCGTCTTGGGTTGGCCAAGCCACTCCAGGGCATCTTGCAGGTTCACTTCCAGCAGCGAAGCACCGGCGGGAAGCGACCGCGTCTCCGAACCGCATTTGACGTAGGGTCCGAATCGTCCGTTGGACGCGATCACCGGCTCCCCACTCTCCGGATGGACCCCCAGCGTCAATGGAAACTGAAGCAATCGCAATGCGTCCGCAAGGCTTACCGCCGTTGGCTCCATTCCACGAAGCAGTGACGCGTTCTTCTTCTCTGGGTCGTCATTGTCCCCAAGCTGCACGTAAGGTCCAAAGCGACCCTGCCGCAGGTAGACCGGTTTGCCGGATTGCGGGTCGGACCCGATCGGTTCCTCGGCAGTGGATTGCTGCTGAAGTAGTTCGGTCGCTTTGGCCAGGGTCAGTTCCTCAGGCGCCATCGAGTCCGGGATGCTGGCTCGCCGCTCTCCCTGCTGCAGAAAAGGTCCAAACTTGCCGACCCGCACGAATATCTCTTCCTCTCCAGCTGCCTCCGGCACCCCCAGGGAATACTGGCATGCCGATCGAGGATCGATCTGCTGGGTCTTGACCTCCAAAAGTGGCTTCAGTCCCACGCTGGCGGTTGATTTGCCACGAAGGGCTGCGGTCGTCCGTTCGGGAATCGGAGTTCCGGTAGGGGCTGCATCGCCGAGATAAAAGTCATGCAGGTACTTCAGATGCTCCGCTTCGTTGCGGCTAATCGCATCGAGGTAATCTTCCATCTGGGCAGTGAATTCGTAGTCGACCAGCGACCCGAGGTGATCCTCCAACAAGCGGATGACGGCAAACGCAGTCCAAGAAGGGACCAGTGCATTGCCCTTCTTGAAGACATACTCCCGCTCGAGAATCGTATCGATGATCGATGCATAGGTGCTGGGGCGACCGATCCCTTTTTCTTCCAGCGTCTTGGTCAATGACGCTTCGGTGAAGCGAGCGGGAGGTTGGGTGGTGTGGGAGAGGACTTCCAAAGCCGCGCAGGCGATGGCATCCCCCTGAGCCAGCTCCGGCAGAAGGCTTTCCTTCTCTGCCAGCTCGGCCTGCGGGTCATCGCTTCCCTCCACGTAGGCTCGCAGGAACCCTTCGAATTCAATGCTGGTCCCGGTTGCCTGGAAGATCGCACCGCCGCCTTCGATCAGCACCGTCATGCGTTGCTTGCGAGCGTCGGCCATCTGCGAAGCGATCGTCCGTTTCCAGATCATTTCAAAAAGTCGGAATCGGTCGTGATCCAGTTCCCCACGCAAGGCTTCGGGGAGTTGGAAGGGATGACCAGCCGGCCGAATCGCTTCGTGAGCCTCTTGAGCGTTCTTGACTTTGCCGCTGTAGTTTCGACCCTCGCCATGCAGAAATCGTTCGCCGTACTGCGAGGAAACCAATTGCCGGGCGGCCTGAACGGCCACCTGGGCCAATTGGGTCGAGTCGGTACGCATGTAGGTGATGTAGCCGTTCTCGTAGAGACTCTGAGCCACCTGCATCGTTCGCTTGGCTGTGAAACCTAGCTTTCGGTTCGCTTCCTGCTGCAGCGTACTGGTCGTGAAAGGTGGTTTGGGGCTCTCGCGATAGGGACGAACCTCCACGCTCACCACGCGGAAGGGAATGCCTCGCAGCTTCTCCATCAGCTGCTGGGCCTGCTGGGCGTCCATCTGCAGCAGCGTGCGATCTTTCAGTTGGCCGGTCGCGGGATCGAAGTCCTTGCCGCTGGGGATGCGACGGCCATCGACACTCACCAGTTCCGCTTGAAACGCCGCGCCGCTTCCCTTGCGAAACGTCCCCTTCAAATCGTGGTAAGTGCCGCTACGAAACGCCATCCGCTCCCGCTCGCGATCGACAATCAGACGCACCGCGACGCTCTGCACTCGCCCTGCAGAAAGCTTGGGACGGACTTTCTTCCACAGCAACTGACTGACGTCGAATCCGTAAAGTCGGTCGAGAATTCTTCGGGTTTCCTGGGCGCGAACCAAGCCCTCGTCGATTTGCCGAGTCGTCTCCAGCGCGTGGTGGATCGCTTCTTTGGTGATTTCGTGAAAGACCAAACGGTGGACTGGCACCTTGGGCTTGAGCACCTGATGCAGGTGCCAGCTGATCGCTTCACCTTCCCGGTCTTCGTCCGTCGCCAAATAGAGATCGCTCGCCTCTTTCAATGCCTCCTGCAACTTCGAGACCTGCTTTTTCTTCTCCGGCGGCACAATATATATCGGCTCGAAGTCCTCCTCGATATTCACCCCCAGGTAGGCCCAGGGTTCCGATTTGTATTTGGCCGGAATCTCTTTCGACCCTTGAGGCAGATCGCGAATATGCCCGATGCTGGCTTCGACACGGTATCGAGGCCCTAAAAACTTGGCAATCGTCTTCGCCTTGGCGGGAGACTCGACAATCACCAAGGCTTTCTTTTTGTCGCTCGCCATAACTCGTCGTGCTTTCCTTGCCTCATCGGACCAATCCAAAGTCTCTTGCCATCGGGCCCTCTGAAAACCAGGAGACCCACCAATCCTACAGCGGTCTCCAGCCCACCGATTTTACTCCGTGGGAAAGTCA
>JBJSWM010001261.1:0-913 GCA_046085865.1 Pirellulaceae bacterium | reverse complement strand
AACCACGCACCGCGATCGATATCTTTTGCATGCTGCGAAAGACCTTTTCCATCTGCTTGGTGATCACCAGCCCAGGCAAATGCATCATGACGCTCAAACGCAATCCCGTGCCGGCATTGGTGGGGCAGGCGGTCAGGTATCCAAAGTCGGGGTGAAATGCGAAGCGAAGGTGGTTCTCCAGATGCTGGTCGAGCGATTTGGCGTGCTCCCATGCCTCCTCCAGCTGGAGTCCGGGAAGCAGGACTTGGAGGCGGATGTGGTCTTCCTCATTGATCATGACGCTGTAGCGATCATCCGAGCCGGCAAGCAGGCCCCGGGCTCCAGTTCCTTCGCTCAGTTCGCGGCTGATCCACTGCCGCTCCATCAGAAACTGCCTGTCGAGAGTCGACATGGGAGCGATATCGAGAAAGGAGAATCTGCAGGGGTCGGTGAGCTTCTCTCCGACCGATCGGACTTGCCGGCAGATCGCATCGCGGTCAGCGTCGGAACATCGGCGGATGAAAGGGAAGTCGGCGAGGTTTCGCGCCAGCCTGGCGCGCACACTGACGACGATGTCGGACTGGTTTCCCTGGCCCGACCACCAAGATCCTGTGGTGTTGACTAGGTCGTCAAGATTCACGAATTCCCCTTTTGATCGACCACGCGCGCCGAACTACTACGGAAAGAGACCTCTTGGAGCATCGACGCGATGATCAACATTTTTTTGGTTCTCGATGCTCCAGCAAATGGTACTTCTAGCGATTGGTGACATACTCTTGCGGCCGACGAATAATCGATGGGATCAGCCCATAGGATCCATTCACTGGGAACTCTGTTGTTTCTCTTCTAGCCCCTTGATCTCGTCTCGAAGCTGACTGGCTTGTTCGTAGTTCTCCTCATCGATCGCTTGCTGCATCTGCCGGCGAAGCTGGAT
>JBJSWM010001260.1:0-1393 GCA_046085865.1 Pirellulaceae bacterium | reverse complement strand
TGAGCTAGTTTGTAGGCGGCAGTTAAGCCAGCGGGACCAGCGCCAACCACAACCACATCAAGCTCCATACGGCGAACCCTCCTTTGACTCATCCGAAACGAAGGTGCTGGTGATGGGAACCAGCCCATGCTGCCGCGAAAGGGAAAGGTCTAAATGGGATGGCGTTTTACCCAGACGGTGGATGATCATCGCCACGGTGAAACCGATGCCGGAATAGAGATGGCTGAGCCAATGCCAGGGGAGGACGCACGCGGCAAAGCGCACTCCACGCTTTTGTTTCAGCCAACTCAATTGGTCCCAGTCGAGCACCAGCAGCGCGACGAGCGATGTGATCACGCCGAAGAACGCGGGAAGGTAAAACCATGTTGCTACAGCAAACACCACAGCAAGCACAGCCAGCATCACTTTGCTTCGCTGCTTACTGCTGATGTTCAAGGTCTCCTGGAAGCCGCCTCCAGACAAGATCATCAGGCTCCATGGAATCGCCCGATGGCACAAATCCGTCTGGAGTAGATTCAGGGCAGTCCACCTTTTCCAATGCCTCACCTGAATTCTGGGGTCAAGGACGGTGAAGAATCCTGCGTCTCGAAGTCGGTATCCCAGTTGGATGTCTTCCACGCTGGCGCGTGCAAACCCCTCCTCAAAGCCTCCGACGGCAAGAAATGCATCGCGACGAATCGCGCCGCAGGCACTCCAGAAAGTCTGGGTATGGCCTGCTGAGTCCTGGTGGACGCGATGATGCATCAAGTTTTTGTATTGAGATAAAACATTCGATTCCGCTGGCAAATCATCGTAAGACCCGATCAGTGCAGCGATCTTTGGGTTCTCCGAGAAGAACCGGACGACACGAGCCATCGCATCGACCGCCAGGGTGCAATCGGAGTCGAGGAAAAAAAAGATGTCGGCGTCAACCATCGCGACTCCCAAATTGCGAGCCGCCGCTGGTCCACTGCGGGCCTGCTGCACCACTTTGACTCCATATTCGCTCGCTAAAGCCGGGGTCGAATCGGTGCTGCCGTCATCCACCACGACGATTTTGTCCTTGGCGATACCAGATCGGAGGACGCTTTGCAGGCACTGATCGATTGTCTTGCTAGCGTTGAAGGCCGGGATAATGACCGCCAGCGAGGGGTTAGTTTGGGGGGCAAGCATAGGTGGGGTAGTCGCTCGAACGATAAACTAGCCGATTATGGCGAAGAATCCGATTTTGACGAATCTTCATTGTAATCGGGTAGTTCTATTTGGGGTGGGGGTTCTTCGCAGAAAAACGAACTCCACATCCCGAAGCAGTGGCTTCCAAGTTGCAACCACCTGGAAGCCTGGCATGAGCTGACTTCTTCCCCTACCAAGGCCGCGGTTGTTGTTCTTCGGCATCCCTGCGGTTTCTTCGATG
>JBJSWM010001259.1:0-817 GCA_046085865.1 Pirellulaceae bacterium | reverse complement strand
CTGTTGGTCAATGCCATCGCGATGCAGTCATGAAGCGTCATCGGTACCAGATTCTCTGGCGACATCGCGTTCTCATTGAGGTCCATCGGGGAAAAATCTTCTACGTAATACGGCATGTTGCTCGTCGGCACCGCATCTGAGGGCCTCAATTGAGCGATGGGTGCCGTCTGCGCGATCGACGATCCGACCGGATGGAACGACGGTTCCCGTAGGCTCTTCGATTGGCATCCCAATGAAGGTAGTGCGGTGGCTAAGCTGATTCCAAGCAGAAGGTTTCGGTTACGCATTTGCAGCACCCATTCCGATGCAACATGAATTACGGGACGGCATCTGAAGATCCGTAGCCCCACCATTCTAGGTGTCGGCGATGTCGGGGTCCGGGTTTTAGGAATTAGTCCTTTTGCTCCTGAAATAACGTCCATGGCGGCAAAATATAGAGAAAATGCCAGCATTCCCCTCCTTGATTCAAGACGAAAATAGCGACAATTCGAACGTCCGGCTTTGCCCTGCTGGGAACTGATTTCGGCTCAGCAGTGTCGGATTGGAATCATGGTGGTGGACGGAGTTTCTTGAATGATCCCTTGGGGCCAAAGCGACATGACCTGGATCTTGGCATGACGGCTAGCGGGATGGAGAGCGATCTGGAGCGACTGCTGGAAGCAATCGGCCGGGAGGCGACATCGGATTCGTCGAATGAAGTCTTTTTGATTCACCTGCTTGATGCACTCGTCCCACTTCTTGATGCTTCTTTCGCTGCATTGATCGCTCAAGTCGGTCCTGCACAAATGCTTTGCGTTCGCGCGACTCCTTCTCTGGG
>JBJSWM010001258.1:0-1666 GCA_046085865.1 Pirellulaceae bacterium | reverse complement strand
GTCGTATCGTTGGGTCAGTCTTGACACCAGACGCATCAGCAGTGGCGTGGTCAACCCTCCGGAGATCGACGAGGCGATTGGTCAGCATCGGCAGGTTTTGTCGGTGCTTCCTTACTCCTTGGCTGTCAGTCATCTGGACTGCGAAAGTTTGAATCTGGTTTTCGGATTCGACTACACCTACCGCGGCAATCACAACCAGTTGCTGATCCAGACGCTGGGGCTGCCAGATGCACTGCAGGCGCTGGCCGACATCCCCGGGGCTCAGTGCATGGGGTATGAGCCGAGTATTCAGATCACGCTGGATCCGGAATTGCGGACTCAGTGCCGCATCAGTTTTGAGACGCGGAGCACGCCAAGCCATATCCGAAGTCGAGAGTATCCCGACGAGCAGCTGAGCGTCTATTTCGCTTTGCGAAGAATCGATAGCCTCCAGGCAGGGGAAAGCTTTGAAGCCGAATTCGATCGGCTGGGGGTCTTGGGGCGTAGGATTCTCGATGATTACATCGTCGAAAACGTCTTGCAGCCACTGCAGCAGGCGATCGCTTTGCAGTAGAGCTTGCCGGAAGGCTAAACTGTCGACGTCGCCACTTGGTCGCATTCGATGCGGACCGCGATTGGCTTTGAATGACCGATCGAGCTATGGCGACTAGATCGGCATGGTCGATCTGTGGCCCAAGGAAGATCACCGGAGCCATCACTACATGGAAGACGCAACCGATACAGCGGCTCCTTTGGAGATCGAGTGCTCGGATCTGGAAGTGCGTTTTTCGGCTCATTCCCCCGTACTAGACCGGTTGAACTGCAATTTTCCGGCAGGTCAGATCGTGGTGCTGCTGGGCAGAAGTGGGTGTGGGAAGAGCACCTTGCTGAGGTGCGTTGCCGGGCTGCAGAAGCCGACTTCGGGGCGTGTTCGTCTTTCTGCCGCAGGGGATAGGCGGGAGGCGAGACCAAGGATGTCGTTCGTTTTTCAGGAGGCAACATTGCTGCCCTGGCGATCGGCGATCGAAAACGTGCTCCTGCCTACGGAGTTGGGTCAGGGGTTAAGTGGCGTTGGTCGTCAAGAAGCAAGGCGGCTGGCAGTAGAGAGGCTGGAAGAGGTGGGGCTGGAGGCGAAGGAGCAGCAGAAGTTGCCTCGCCAGCTATCGGGTGGGATGAAGATGCGGGTCGCGCTGGCACGAGCCCTGATGAATGATCCGGATGTTCTTCTGCTGGATGAACCGTTTGCCGCTCTCGATGATATCCTCCGCATCCGGCTCAACGAATTGCTGCTGCAGTTGTGGAGCCATCGCCCCAGGACGATTCTGTTCGTAACGCACAATATCTCCGAAGCGATCTTCCTTAGTCATCAGATCGCCATCATGCACCAGGGGAGGATCGGACAGCAGTGGATGAATCCACTCCCGTTCCCTAGGGAACATCGACTGAGAGCCACCCCGGAGTTTTCTCACTGCTATGGAGTGGTGTCGTCAGCGTTGGAGTCGCTGTCATGAAAGATGGGCGGCAGATCGACAATCGATCCTCAATCTTCCACCCTCGATGGATCGGTGCGGCGGTGCCACCGATCCTGGTGTTCCTTGTGATGGTGGGGCTATGGCAGTGGACCGTCGAATTCTGGAAGCTGAAGCCGATCGTGCTCCCGTCACCGGCGGCCGTTTGGAAGGCGGCG
>JBJSWM010001257.1:0-1105 GCA_046085865.1 Pirellulaceae bacterium | reverse complement strand
CGCGGTGCAGCAGCAAGAAAGCCGCTCGGCCCCGAACCCATTGGCCAGCAGGGCGGTCTACATCCTGCAGCGGCACTGCGCTCGATGCCATGGACCTCGGCAAGTCGGTGGGCTGGATCTCCAGCATCGCGACGGTCTGCTTGCTGGTGGCGACAGTGGTGCAGCGGCGGTGCAGTTGGAAGATGCTTCGAACAGTCCTTTCCTGCAGCGGATCGCGCACACCGACCCCGCGCTGCGGATGCCTCCTACAGGGTCCGGACTTGGGGAGGCGGATCGGCAGGTGCTTCAGGCATGGGTCGCTCAAGGGGCCCTCTGGCCCAGTGAAATGGTTTTACCGGAGCGACTGGTGGCGACGCCTTTGCTGGACGATGCAGGCTTCCTGCGGCGCGCGACGCTGGATGCGATTGGTCTGCTACCGACCCCGCAAGAACTGCAGCAGTTTCTAGCCGATCCCTCGGCCGACAAACGTGCCCGCGCGATCGATCGATTGCTGGCCGACCCACGGCACGCCGATGTCTGGATTCCTTACTGGCAGGATGTACTGGCCGAGAACCCGACGCTGATCAACGCATCGCTCAACAGCACCGGTCCCTTCCGTTGGTTTCTGGCCGATGCAGTGCGGGATCGCAAGCCGATCGATCGCTGGGTGACCGAGCTGGTGATGATGCGCGGCAATGCGCATACGGGCGGGAGCGCAGGGTTTGGAATGGCTGCTGAAAATGATGCGCCGATGGCATCGAAGGTACAGGTCCTGGCCGGTGCGTTTCTGGGAATGCAGATGCAGTGCGCACGGTGTCACGATGCCCCGTACCATCGCACCACGCAGCGCGACCTTTTTGGGCTCGCCGCGATGCTGGATCGCAAGACCAGTGGGGTGCCTGCCAGCAGTCGTGTCCCCGTTGCTTTTTTTGAGACACCAGGTCGTCAGCCGCTGATCCGCGCGACGCTTCGCCCCGATGAAACCGTCTCGCCCCACTGGCCGCTTCGCCAAGTGACCGGCCTCGACGACTCCCCAGCTCTCGACGCGCTACTGACCGCTCCCAGCGCCTCGCGGCCTCGCCTGGCTCTGCTTCTGACCTCGCCGGCAAACAAACGGTTCGCGCAA
>JBJSWM010001256.1:0-3779 GCA_046085865.1 Pirellulaceae bacterium | reverse complement strand
GTCATGAACAGGTCGTAGGGACTTTCGGCGGGGTTGGGGTAGCCCATCAAGCCACCTCGTTCGCGAATCGAGGCGAACTGATGGTAGCGACCGGTCACGAGTTTGTGCGGATAGATCTGATGGCCAGTATCCCAGATCAACCGATCGACCTGAAAATCAAAGACGCTGTGCAGCGCTAGGCAAAGTTCCACCACCCCTAGGTTGGAAGCGAAGTGAGCGGTCCGCGTCGCCATGAGGTTGCAAAGGACATCGCGGATTTCCGATCCCAACTGTTCCAGTTCCGGAAGGGACATCCGGTGAAGATCTCGAGCCGACTCAATGCGAGAAAGCAACGGATGCATCGAACTCAGTGACTCCTCTCGAGCACGAATGTCGCCAACTGCCGAAGTGGATTGGCCTCGGGGCCGAACGCCCCAATCGCCGCGAGCGCTCCATCGATCTGCCGGCGCGCTTCCCTTCGACTTGCCTCCAACCCATAGAGTCCAGGATAAGTCAACTTTCCGCGGTCGCGATCTTTGCCGGTCCTCTTGCCCATCTGTTGGGCGGAAGACTGTTCATCGAGCAGATCGTCAACAATTTGGAAAGCGAGTCCAATATGCTCTCCATATTGTCGCAGCCTGTCCAGTTGTTCGCTGCCTGCGCCGGCGGATAATCCGCCTAGTTCTAGCGACACCGTGATCATCGCACCAGTTTTTCGGGCGTGAATCGCTGCCAGCAGCACCTTATCCCCCCCATTTTTTTCTGCCCAGAGGTCATCCATCTGGCCTCCCACCAGGGCAGCCGGCCCAGCCGCTCGAGCCAACGCCAGAACCGCTTTTCCCCTCGCTGAAGGGGGTTCGAAGCGATGAGCCAATTCTTCGAAGGCCATGGCGATCAGGGCGTCCCCGGCCAGGATGGCGGTGGCTTCATCGAAACGGATGTGGCATGTGGGGCGACCGCGCCTTAGGTCGTCGTCGTCCATGGCCGGCAGATCGTCGTGGATCAGGGAATAACAATGAATCATCTCGACCGCACAGGCGGCGGGGATGGCTTTTTCCAAAGTCCCACCAAGGGCCTGGTTCGCCAGCAAGCAAAGCAGGGGGCGAAGTCTTTTTCCTGGAGCCAGAAGTGAGTAGCCGATTGCCTCCCGAAGTCGTTCCGGGCAGGCGGGCGGCAATCGCATGACGCACCCGGTCAGTTCGCTGTCGACTAGGGCGACCGCTTCTTCCCAACGCTGGCCAAGGATGTTCGTCTTGTCCATCCCACGTCCTTCCATCGGCTTGAATGTCTAGGATGCTGCTGCGACCTTCCCTGCGAGCCGCTTCATTCTCCGGTGGAACGGCGTCGCGATCGTTGTTGCTGTTTCTCCTCCAGCTGGCCGCCGATCTCCTGAAAGGGGGTGGTTTCCGGTGTCCCGTCCTCGGCCACTCCCTTCAGCAATTCAATCTTCCGCTCCGCCTCCTCCAGTTGCTGGTAGCAGAACCTCAGGGTCTGCAGAGCCTTTTGATATGCCTCCAAGGAAGCGTCCAGCCCCATCGTTCCCTGTTCCAGCTGGCGGACCGTCAGTTCCAGGTCCGCGAGAGCCTGTTCAAAGGTTTTCTCGGCTCCCGAAGGAGGGTCTTGCTTCTTCTCTTTCCCCATAGTGCCTCCGGTCTGGCGGATTTCCATGCTGGCGGATCGATCGATCCCCCATCGGCGATGGACCGATGCGCAACGCGAAATATCGCTTCATGCCGACATCGATCCAAGAAGCATTCACCAGATTTTCATTGTAGCATGGTAGAGCGTCGATTGGCCGGGGCCGACGACGTTGTGGCCCTGGATCCTCTGGTTTTTTCGACCCCTCGAAAGCGAACCCAGCATGCGGATCTCTTCGATCCCGTCGCTCTACCGAAACCTGCGTCGGTGGCAGGAAATCATCCTCGTCCTGCGGCGCTATGGACTGGCGGACTGGTTGAGCCATTTGAAGGTGGACTTCATTCGCGACTGGATCAAGGACAGTCAGGGAGTTCCGCTATCCAGTTACTCCCGGGAGACGCGGATTCGACTTGCCCTCAGTGAACTGGGCCCGACCTTCATCAAGCTGGGGCAGGTTCTGTCGCTGCGTCCCGACTTGGTGGGTCCGGAGCTGGCGACGGAACTTCAGCAGTTGCAGACGCATGGCCCTGCGGATCCCTGGGCGCAAGTCCAGAAGACGATTGAGAGTGAGCTGAAGCAACCGGCTAAGGAATTGTTCTCGGAATTCGATGTCGATCCCATCGCTTCCGCTTCGATCGGTCAAGTCCACACCGCGACGCTGCCAGAGGGAACGGCCGTGGTGGTCAAGGTGCAGCATCAAGATATCCAGCGGGTGGTACGTGAGGACCTGGAGGTGCTTCGAGGACTTGCCACCCTGGCTCAACGACTACCCGAACTGGCGGTTTGGCAGCCAGTGGCGATTGTCGAGCAGTTGTCGAGGTCATTGAACCGCGAGCTGAGTTTCCAGAGAGAGCTGCGGAACCTG
Organism: Pirellulaceae bacterium; assembly: GCA_046085865.1. GTDB lineage: Bacteria > Planctomycetota > Planctomycetia > Pirellulales > Pirellulaceae > JBEISR01. The sequence continues at coordinate 1,297 of JBJSWM010001256.1, read as the reverse complement.
GAAATGTTTCGGCTGGCGCTGGAGGGGAATCAGGATCTGGCGATCCCGACGCCGTACGCGGAGCTGTCGAGCGCTAGGGTCCTGACGATGGACCGTATCGAGGGGACTCCTCTGGCGCAGTGGATTGATGAATCGCAGGCGACTCCCGATGCCGCGCAGCAACTGGCCCGTCAGATCGCCGAACTGTACATCGAGATGATTTTCGAACTAGGCTACTACCACGCCGATCCCCATCCGGGCAACCTTCTGATCCTCCCGGATGGCAAGATCGGACTGCTCGACTTCGGCATGGTGGGGCGGATCGATGAGAAGTTGCGAGAGACGATCGAATCGATGCTGATCGCCGTCGCATCGCGCGATGCTGCCCTCCTCACCGCATTGATCAAGCGGGTCGGCAAACCACCGCTGAAGCTGGATGACAGCCTGCTGAGCATCGATGTATCGGAATTGATCGCGACGCACGGGATGCAATCGTTGAGCGAATTTGATTTGGCTGCAGCGCTCAATGACATGACCGACCTCCTGCATCGCCATCGCATCCTCCTTCCGCCGCAAACCGCCATGCTGCTCAAAACGCTGATCACCCTGGAAGGGACGCTGCATTTGCTGGCCCCTCGATTCAGTCTGATGGAGGTGATGCAGCCGTTCATCGAGCGGGTGTGGCGAAATCGACTCTCGCCGCGCCGCCAGTTTCGAAAAATCCATCGGATCTCTTGGGAACTGGAGAACCTGCTGGAAAAACTTCCGACGCAGGTCAGCGGGCTGCTGGACTTGGTGCAGGAAGGGAAACTGGATGTTCAGCTTTCCCACCGAGGATTGAGCCCCTCCATCAACCGATTGGTTGTCGGCATCTGGGCCAGCAGTCTCTTCCTGGGATCCTCCGTGCTGCTGGCCTACAAGGTCCCGCCGCTGCTTTTCACCCAGAGACCTTTTTGGGGCATCAGCGATTTCTCGCTGCTGGGAGGCGTTGGCGTGATCGCCAGCCTATTGATCAGCATGCGGCTCCTCTGGGCCATCAATCGCTCAGGGCACCTCGATCCTCGCGAGGAAGAGGAAAGCCATTGAGTCAGCTCATTCGTCGATGGCTAGAAGTGTAGCCAAGGCTACATTGTATCGGGGCAAGCGTTGGGAGGCGACTGGGACTGCCGTTATCGGCTTCGATACCAGACTCGGATGAACTGCCGATGGAACGAATCGGAAACCGCTACAGGGATCGTCGTATCATCTTCCTGGCCGACCGGGAAGTTGACCGTTTCGATGTTGATGACAAGGATGACCTGATTTCTCTCTTCGCGCC
>JBJSWM010001255.1:0-7091 GCA_046085865.1 Pirellulaceae bacterium | reverse complement strand
CCTCTTCCCTGATCCAAAGGAGTACGAGTTGATGGACCGCAATATCAGGACATCTCCAGGCGGTCGACTTTATTGTAGGCGAGCTTTCAGGTCTGCGAGAGGCGAGGCAATGGGAAATCATCGCCGCCGATTCGTCCCAATGAAGCAGCAGCCGCTTCAGAATGCAGCTCGGAGAGAGTACCGAGCCCTCTACGGTTGGTGCCTAGTGCTGTTGTGGACGTTTTCAATCGACAGTTCCATTGCAAGTTGCATGGCCGGACAGGGCGACGGACAGGAAACCAATCTCTCTGAGACTTCCCGTCCGAATATCGTCTGGATCACCAGCGAAGACAATGGACCGCAACTTGCATGCTACGGCGATCGGCTGGCAGTCACTCCGAATCTCGATCAACTGGCAACTCGAAGCATTCGCTTCACGCGTTGCTGGTCGAACGCACCGGTCTGTGCGCCGGCACGCACCACCCTAATCACTGGCGTATGGCCTACCAGTTTGGGAGCCAGCCACATGCGAAGCGAAGTACCGCTGCCGGCCAAGATGGAGCTGTTTCCGCAGTATATGCGTCAAGCTGGCTACTACTGCACCAACCGGCAGAAGGAAGATTACAACGTTCGTCCTTCCGCAAGCCCTTGGGATGCTTCCGGTCCAAAGGCTCACTGGAAGCAGAGGCGTCCTGACCAACCTTTCTTCGCGGTTTTCAATATTGGCACCACCCACGAAAGCCAGATCCGAAAGAGACCCCATGATCCGAAACTCGATCCGCAAAGCATCTCGGTTCCCCCTTACCATCCCGATCTTCCCGAAGTTCGCCGCGATTGGGCTCAGTATTACGACAAGATCGAGCAGATGGATCAGGAGGTGGGAGAGATCCTGCATCAGCTCGATCAAGAGAACCTGATGGCTTCGACCATCGTCTTTTATTTTGGGGACCATGGCAGTGGCATGCCCCGCAGCAAGCGGTGGCTTTACCAGGGCGGACTCCATGTCCCACTTTTAATTTACTTACCTCCCAGCTTCGCCTCCCTGGCCGCAGAGGGAATGCGGGCGGGGACTGCAATCGACGTAGCCATCAGCTTCATCGATATGGCTCCCACGACGCTCTCGTTGGCCGGGATTGAGCCACCTAAGTGGATGTCGGGAAGAGCGTTGTTGGGAATGTACCAGCAGGAATCAGACCGTTATCAGTTCGGATTCAGGGACCGAATGGATGAGCGAGTCGATTGCTCGAGGGCGGTGCGAGATGAACAATTTCTTTATATCCGCAACTGGATGCCGCATCAGCCACAAGGTCAATTCCTCGATTACATGTTCCTCACTCCAACCACTCAGGTATGGGAGAAGCACTGGAAGGAAGGCAAGACCAACCAAGCTCAATCGGCATTTTGGCTGCCCAAGCCGACTCACGAACTCTACGACTTGGATGCAGATCCACATCAAATTCACAACCTGTTTGGCCAAGAGGGAATGGAGGCCGATCAGAGCCGTTTGAGTCGTGTGCTGCTGGAGTGGATGGTGGAGTCGCGGGATTGGGGGCTGACCCCCGAATCGATCATGCTCGCTGACTCTAAGGGTTCCAGCCCCTGGGAAACGGGATACCACCTACCTGAGGCCCTAATGCGAGCTAGGGTGGAGGCAGCGGCCTGGGCCAGTGAACAACAGGGAATCGAGACAGATGCTCTGTCAAAAGCGAGTCAATGGCTGCAGTCGGAAGACCGGGTGCAGCGATACTGGGGGGCCATGGGACTTTTGATCCGAAAGTGCAGAGGCGAAATCGATGGAGATCATATCCTTCAACCGCACATGGAGGATCCTGAGCCGATGGTGAGAGTGGTTGCAGCGGAGTGTCTGGCGCGGGCCAAGGATCCAAACCTACGAAATCAGGGGATCGATCAACTGGTGGCGATTGCTCTGACGGCGAAGGAAGACTCTGACGCATCAACCATCATGCTGGCCAATTCCGCCTGCCATAGCCTGCTGAACGCGCAAGCCGAGGGCATGGACATTGCACGGCGAATGTCGGGACTCCCCATCACTCCAAAGGACACTCCCGCACGCTACCATCCCTATCTAAAGGACTTCAAGAAGATCTTCCAAGACAGGAGCGAACGAGCCCCATGAAACGACTAGGTACTGACTCTTGAGTTCCCTCGCGGCGTCACCAATACCGGCAGGCTGGTAGATGACTTAAGAACCGATGGAAAAAGTCCATTGGGAGACTTTCGGCGACGCGTTCATCGGGCTGGCTTCCGAGAGAATATAGCCATCAAAAAAGATAGGCCGCGACGAGTGCGGCCTATCGAAACCATTCTTCTGCCTGATTCAGACGCGGCGTCAGAACCCACCACCACCGCCACCGCCACATCCACCGCCGCCGCCGAATCCACCACCGCCACCACCACCGCCGACTCCACCACCGCCCGAGGTGCTATCGCCAGTGATGAAATTGAAGGTGTCGACGGCGAGAATATCCATGAAGAAGGGAGCCGGAGAGACGCGGACGTAACGGCGGTCACCCGAGATGACGGCGCGAGCCATCATGAAGGTGCCTTGGGGCATGAAGGTGATTTCGGGACGATACCCAACGGCACCTCGGAGCGGGAAATTGCCAGTAGCACCCGCCAGAAGCCTCTGCTGCCACTCATACCATTCGGCGGCACTTGACCCGCTGGAGCTTCCGCCTCCCATGAACTGCTGGGCCAAAACAGCACGACCAGCTTCCAGCCGCTTGTTCTGGAGGTCTGCGATCTGGGCTTCGACGATCGGAACATCTCGATGTCCGTTCTTGACCATCGCATCGATCAGAATGTCCTTGTCGTCCAGCGGCACCTGCTTTCGGACATACCGCTCATCAGCCGTCCCAAAATCGGTCAACAAATCGACCGTCACCTTACCTGCCGCAACATCTCCGTAGGCTTTTCTCAAAAGGATGCGGTACTGCCCAGCGTAGCCTTGGGGGCAGATGTAAGTCTCCGAGTAGGTTCCATTCTCGGGCCTCTGAGCTGGAGAACCATCTCCCATGAGAATGCCTCCCGAGACGGTTCGGGGGTTGGTCAGCGAGCAGACAGTTCCCGCAGGCTCGGCCACCGTCAGATCGATATCCGCTTCCCCGGTCCAGCTGACGCGGATGACTAGATCGCGAGCCATGGCGGCTTTGATCTCATTCTCAAAGGCCTTGGCCTCCATCGGTCGCTTGTTCTTAACCAACTGGAGGTAGGTTGCTCTCGCAGACAGTTGGGCATTCTCGTAGATCGAAACCTTTTCTTCCGGCCAAGCTTGCTTGAGAATCCCAACGCAAGTCCAGCGAAGTCCATCCAAATCGTTCAACTCGCGAGCCAGTGGTAGCCCCAATTCGTAGGGTTCTACCATCAGCGGGTTGGCGATCGCGACGTCGTGCAGGAGGTGCAGTGCTTCCTTTTTCATCCCCTGCTGGATTAGGTACTTGGCAATCCTCAAGGAGTCCTGAACTTCCCCCGAGAAATCGACGGAGGACATCAGCACTCGGTACACGTCGTGAGAAGGATACTCGCACGCTTGCATCGAAAGGCTAAGCGCTTCGTACATCCACGACTGAGGATACCCGCGACGCAGCGATTCCTGAACGATATCGATAATGGTTTGGAAGTGAGCCTGCGACTCTGCCTTCCCTCCCTCGACGCCCAGCTTTTCCTTGGCAGCGATCAGCTCGATCCCAACCAGCTCCTGCAGACCCTTCTGAAGAGCGACCAGTTCTTTCTCATTGGCGGTCTCCATGGCATCCAGCCACTGCTTGGCTTGAGTCAGCGACTTCGACTCGTCATTAACTTTCGCAGGCTTGGTTGGCTGGTCAGGGATGGCGAACATGCCACCACCTCCTCCCATGCCGCCCATACCACCTCCGCCCATGCCGCCCATGCCACCCATGCCACCGCCCATACCACCCATACCACCGCCCATGCCGCCACCCATACCACCACCCATTCCGCCGCCCATTCCGCCGCCCATGCCACCCATCATGCCGCCGCCGATCGGGAAGACCGGGACAACCAAATCACCGACGGGATAGACTTTGACGATGGCGGCCTCCGACTTGTCCTTGGTCGTGATTTTCAGCACTTCGTCCTGAATCACGTAGGTCAAATCGAGCGGCTCGAGAATCAATCGCAAGGCGGAGCGGAAGGAGACATCGGGTAGAGTCCGAGTCACCTGATCGTCGGCGTTTTGACCGGCTTCTTCGAGCGCAGCATCATCGATGTAGAAAGGAACGTCCCCGGCCTGTTTGCAGAGATCGTCCACCACATCCCTTAACGGTCGATTCCGAAAATCGACATTAACCTTCTGCTTTAGCGAGTCGTAGATCAACTGTTCGGACTTGCTGCTGCCGCTGGAAAGATCGATCGATGCGAATCGCTCTCGGCGAGCCGTCAAGGTTCTCCAGACTTCGGGTGGAGGATAGACGACAGGCGGCTCATCGACGAATGGTATCGCCGCTGCCTCGTTCAAATACAGAGCATCGACAAACGCGCGTCGACGCCGATCGACCACATCTTCCATCAACTGCTGATTGGCCGCGATACTCGATTCGAGTTCGACCACGCGAGCGATGACGCTATCGCGGGCCAGATCTTTCACCACCGGTGCGATATCCGAATTTGCTTCAGCAAACAGCTGCTGCTGCATCAGGGAGTTGAATCGCTCCACCAACTGCTGGATCGAGTACTCCCGTCGATTTCGTTCATCGAGCAAGCGGCGAGACGCATTGGCGGCAGCAGCCGCCTGATCCGCCTGAGCCTGTCGGTCCCGGTTGGCTCGTTCGCGCCTAGCGGCCGCCTGGAGGGTCGAACCAAGCATCGACTCCAGTTGGGTGCGAAGCCCTGGATCCAATTCCGAAGTCCTTCGAACCTCAGCTTGGAGGGCTTTCAGGTTGGCGATCGCAGAGGAGGGATCATTGACGATGGTTCGGTTCGCCTCGCGAATCTGATTGCGGACCTCCGCCTCCATTCGCTGGGAAACACGCCGTCGATTGCCCTCTTCTTCCGCCAGCAAATCGCCACCCGAAGAGAAGTCATCCAAACCAGGAGCCGGAGAAAAGAGCTCACCAGGCAGTGGTGGAGCAATACCTGGCTGAACCACTCCTCCAGCGGCCGGGGGAATCACAGAACCATCCACAACGGGCGGTGCTGCTTGGTCGCCAGGAGGAGCCTGCACGTAGACGACCGGTCGCACCAAGCGGGCTTCTTCCAATCGTTTGCGGGCAGCATCGCGAAGCGAAGATGCCTCTGCATTATCGGGGTCTCGACGCAACGCCTCGTTGGCGATCTCCAATGCTCCCTTGGCATCGCCTGACTGGAGTGCAAACCGACCCGATTTGACGAGTTCCAGCGAGCTGGTAGCCAGGACATCCCCAAGCTCCTTCAAAGCCTCGGAACCTGCGATCGGAAGCGTCAGCCCAAGATCTCTTTTCGCCTTTTCGACCACCAACGGAAGAAAAGCAAAATCGGGATGCGATGCCTCCGACTGAACATCCCAGCCCAATGTCGTAGGTTCCCCTGCCAGCATGCCTTGCAGAGTCACTCTGCCATTCCACGATTCCTCCGGTAGACTGCCCAGCAGAATCGAGTCGCGATCGGCGCGGATCGGCGGGATCGCTTCAGGAAACCGACTGTTCCACGGTTGCGATGCATCGAGTGACTGCGGCCAGAAAACCGGGGCCGACGCAGCCTGAGCTAGATGAGTTCCGATCTGTTGGGTGGTCGCTTCAATGCGATCGCGAATCAACACAGTCCCGCCGGTGTGACTGGCCAACGTAGCAAGCAGTGCGACATCATAAAATGGACCGATCGCCAAGCTATGGACGGAAACCCGATGCTCTCGAAGTCTCTCGACCAACTTCGCCATCGATTCCTGTTCGAAAAGCTGAGAACGATGAACCCCGTCCCCGACATAGATGATCGCGCCATCGGTCCGATCGGCAAGTAAATCAATCGCCGATTCTAGCGCTGCTTTGAAGTTGGTTGCGCCAAGGGGAACTCGGTCCCGAAGGCTCGCAGTTGCATGTTCGATGACCGACTCGCCACGGCGATGCAGCCCGCCTGAGAGATCCACCGGTGAAACATCGCAAGCGAGGATCGCTACCTCCGACCCAGCGTCCATCCCTTCGATTAGTGCGTCCACCACCGCCAGAGAATCGCGGCGAATCCTGCCCGTCTGACTGGCCGAAGTGTCGACAAGAATCACCGTGGGCAATTGGCGAGATTCGCCAAGCTCCCGAGCACGGAGACTCAAGGCAAAGTGGATGACTCCATCCTCTCCGCGGTAGGTTGCCATCCTCGAGTCGAGACTTCGCGACTGCTGGGATGCTGCTGATACGGGTCCCAATACGGGGCCAAGTGCAGAAGTACCAGCCTCCAACGCTTGGGAACCGCCTAGGCAGCTGAGGGCCAACGTGCACCACACCGACCAACGACGAACAACCATAGTGATAACTCCCAGACCTGCTCCCACGAATTCCGAAAGAGCGTTCCTTGACCGAATCGTATTCATCTTATTTGCCCGGACTTCAGGTTCTACAAGAAAGCTGAAAATCCGATTCAAATCCAGCGGTGACATGGCTCCCTTGAACACAACGAAGCCATCGCCGGAACGGTTGCGCAAAAGAGGGAATCATTGGCTGTATCGATGCAAACCCCAGGCCGACGTTGCCCCAAAACGGTGATTTTCTGTCGGAAAAGTGCTGGCATATGGCGCGAGCGCTGAAATCGTTCCAATTTGAAGGTCTACCGAAGGTCACCATCCAGCAAGAGCACCTGAGACGGCCATTCTTGGCCGTATAGCCTGCATGAGGTGTCTGTAGCCAATCCAAGCAGCACTCAAAATTAGGTGCAGCATTTTGCTACAGATTCGAATCTGCCACCCAAGAAATACACCCCCCGAAACAGCTATCACCGCTCAATCGGTGCCACCCACCTTTCAGAATGCCGCATAATCGGTGCCACCCACCTTTTGAAATCGACCTTTTGAAATCGCAATCGGTGCCACCCACCTTTTGAAATCGTTTTGAAATCGCAATCGGTGCCACCCACCTTTCGCAATCGGTGCCACCCACCTTTTGAAATCG
>JBJSWM010001254.1:0-3195 GCA_046085865.1 Pirellulaceae bacterium | reverse complement strand
TCCCGATGGCGTCGATTTGGGACGGCAGAGGGATGTCGTCGATGCGGCGGCGCAACTGAATCGACTCAGCCAACAGCAGATCGCTGACCCCGAGATCGAGACACGCATCAGCCAGTACGAGTTGGCCTTCAAGATGCAGTCGAGCGTTCCTGGGTTGATGGATCTAAGCGACGAGCCGGCGCTTGTGCTGGAGCGGTATGGCACCAAGGGAGGGGATGGGTCGTTTGCTTCCAACTGCCTGCTGGCGCGACGGATGGCCGAGCGGGGGGTGCGTTTCATCCAGCTGTACCATCGCGATTGGGATCATCATGGCGCGGTCAAGGCGCATGTGGCTGGAACAGCGGAAGAAGTCGACCGCGGTGCAGCAGCGCTGATCCAGGATCTTCGGGAGCGGGACATGCTGAAGGATACGATCATCGTGTTCGGTTCGGAGTTTGGTCGAACTCCGATGGCACAGGGAGATGGTCGCGATCATCACCTGGCCGGTTTCACCATGTGGTTTGCTGGAGGCGGATTCAAGCCGGGATTCTCCTACGGATCGACCGACGAATTCGGCTACCACGCAGTGGAAAATCGAGTCTCGGTCCACGATATCCATGCCACGCTGCTCCATCTGATGGGAATCGATCACATGCGACTGACCGTCAAAGTGCAGGGGCTGGATGCCAAGCTGACTGGGGTTGAACCGTGTCGCGTGGTGAACGAGTTGATCGCCTGATCGAAGCGACTAAAAAACAGCAATTCGGGAGAGTCAGATGATCGCGCTAGGATTTGCATCGGCGATTGTTCCAGAACTGTCGTTGGAAGAGGTGCTCTCCCTGGCGGCTAGGATTGGATACCGATGCGTGGAGGTGATGTGCTGGCCTCCCAGCAAGGCCGACCGCCGGTATGCGGGAGTGACGCACCTGGATGTCGACCGCCTGGATGCGGTGGCATGCCGCGAGGTCCAGCGACTGCAAACGGAATCCAAGGTGGCGATCAGCGCCCTTGGCTACTATCCCAATTGTCTATCGCCAGATGCTCAGGAGTCGGCAAAAGCGATCGAACATCTGGGGAAGGTGATCGATGCGGCCTCCAAACTGAGCCTTGGGAAGGTCAATACCTTTATCGGTCGCGATTGGACGAAGAGCGTCGCGGACAATTGGTCTCGGATGGTCGAGGTCTGGAGGCCACTGGTGGCCCAGGCAGAGTCGCTGGGGGTGAAGATTGGAATCGAGAACTGCCCGATGTCGTTCACTGAGGACGAGTGGCCCGGGGGAAAAAACCTAGCGGTATCCCCCGCGATCTGGCGCAAGCTGTTCGACGCTCTGAAGAGTTCCTCTCTAGGGCTCAACTACGATCCCTCCCACATGGTCTGGCAACAGATGGACTACCTGCGACCGATGGAGGACTTCAAGGATCGCATGTTCCATGTGCATGCCAAGGATGTGCGCGTCGATCGTAGGCGTCTCAATGAGGTAGGTATCCTCGCTCATCCCCTGGAGTACCACAGCCCCAAGCTGCCGGGCTTGGGAGATATCGACTGGGGCCAATTCTTTTCGGTCCTACTGGAAAGCGGGTACCGAGGACCGGTCTGTGTCGAAGTCGAGGATCGAGCCTACGAGGGATCGCTGGAGGATCGCATCGCGGCGCTGGAGCAGAGCTTCCGGTATCTCAGTCAGTTCCTTCCCGTCTGAAAGATCACCGGTCAGCGGGTGGCGGTTGCATCGAGCGACCCGGTGCGTTCGGAGTAGTAGAGGTTGGCCAGAGACACCTTGCCGCGAGGCAGAAGCTTCCAAGGGAACGGGCGATCGATCTTGGCAGGTTGCCGAACGACCTCCTTACCGTTGATCCAGGCGACGATCTGATCGTCGCTAGCTGCGACTTCCAAACGGTTCCATGCGCCTGGTTTCACCAATGCGGCAGTGACTTCGGGAAGGTCGGTGGCGATGCGGAAGATGGGAGATTCGTCGTCACCCCACTGCCATCGCAATTGGGAGTCGGCTTCTGGCAACTGGAAGTCGCAGATCCATCTCCCTGGCTCGAACATTCGCTCGGTGATCAGCGATTCGCTCTGATCCGCCTGACCCTCGAACCGCAATACCCAGTCGCTTGGTTTCCATAGGCCGGAGCCGACCGCCTGCTTCCAACCACGCAGGTCGAGTCCTGAGTAGAGTGACTGAAAGCCGCGATCGGCGATCGCCACCATGTGCGGTTCCACCGGCGTATCGGGGAGCTCCTGGATCTTCAGATTGCGGTAGTGCACCACCCCACCTTCCGACTCCAGGCAAATGTAGCCTTTGCGGGGCGAGCACTGATCGCCGCGGGTGACTTCTTTGCCGTTGACTTCCAGGGCCACCGATCCATCCTGGCAGGTGATGCGATAGTGATTCCACTGGGGGCTTGGCAGCGCGCGACTCTCCGTCGGAAAAGCGCGATCACCACCGCGTCCGTTGCGCGGCACCATCTTGGCGCCGTGAATCGGGAAGATATCGCCATGGGTGGTGTAGCTGTCGGTGTTCCCATAGGCATGTTCCAACACCTGCACCTCGATGCCGCGATGGAATGGCTGGCCACGAGCCGTGATGTCATCGGCCCACAAGAAGATTCCTGCGTTTCCCCCAGCAACCAGATGCCGCCATTCCACTTCCAAAACAAAATTCTGATACATCCGGTCGGTGCGAAGCTCTCCAATCGGTTTGCCCGAGCAGACCAGCATGCCTTCCTGGACGCTCCATGTCTCTTCGGGCGTATTGACGTGAACCCAGCCGGTTAGATCGACGCCGTTGAAGAGCGGCCGTGCCGGGGTGGACTTATTTTCCTGCGCGGAAAGAAAAGGTGAGCCAATCAGCATCAGGCATCCGAGAACGATCGGGAGCACCAGGCGCATCATCAGGAGGTCTCCAGAGCGGAAGGTAGGAAGACGTTCATCAACCGATGGCCATCGAGTGCCTTGGCAATCTGTACTCTGGCGGCTCTCGATGCAACGACTTTTTATCATAGCAGGGCCAATGACGCGGAAGGGTGGCCATGGCCGATCCTCAATTCACCGATCCGATGCAGAATGCTTTCTCGGCAATGCACATGCAATGATTTCTTCGATGCAGATCCATCAAGAACCAAACGTTCCATTGCAGCCCGAGCCCGAGTACGAGCATGAGTACGAGCATGAGTACGAGCATGAGTACGAGCCCGAGTACGAGCCCGAGTACGAGC
>JBJSWM010001253.1:0-3186 GCA_046085865.1 Pirellulaceae bacterium | reverse complement strand
GCCTGCGGCGATGGTCACGCCAACTTCCACACCCAGCCGTTATTGCATCGTGTCGGCGACCTGTTGGGCGTGCGATACGTTCCGGCCGGGACTGGCCCCGTGGTCTATCGAGCCCCGGTGCGGGGATATCATGGTGGTGCTTGGAACGCCAATGGTGCCCTGGGTGGGCAGTCCGGAAGCTGCGGGGGTGACTGTGGCGATTCGGGATGCCAGAGTTGCACAGGGTGCTCGCAAGGATGCGAGGGCAATGGGGGCTGTTCCCATTGTGCTGGCGGTTCCAGCGTGATGGATGGTGGCCCAACGGACGGACAGGTGATCGACGAGACATGGAGCGATGAGCAGGTGGTCGAGGGAGTGGAGTCCTCGGTCCCATCCCAAACATCAATGCCATCGGTTTCGCCTCAGGCACCTACGACTCCTTCGGCTCCATCGACACCGTCCATCGGGAATCCACAGACCCGCAAGTCAAGGCCAACTGGCAACGTGGTTCGCCAAGCCTCCTCGCAGCGATTCTCGCCAGCGGAACAGAAGCGTCAGCGGCCGCCACAGGCCGGGGGGCGCTCCAACGGCCTGCCGACCAGAAGGCCTTGACCATTGGGCTCCATTGCTCTACCGTAAAAGATCGTCGTGATGCGGCGATCGCTTCAGGGGCGTGGTGTAATTGGCAACACTACAGATTCTGACTCTGTCATTTAAGGTTCGAGTCCTTACGCCCCTATTTTCTCTTTTGGGTTGCATCGCCTCAGTCGCTTGCTGAGGCATTCTTCGCTACGCTAGCCCCATGTTTGATACTGCATGAAAAGCAGGGGAATCGGCCAATTCGGTGGCCACTACATCAAAGCACAGTCCGAACGGCCATGTAGCCATATTGCGGCATCGTAGGACGAAGCGCCGACGATTCGGCTGCTGGCTCAGGTCGCCAGGAACTCTTTCGAGCCGATCGGATCGCCCGCCGAGGAGGGATATCAGATCGCAGCCATCTTGGCGGTGCTGAAATGGTCAGGCTGTCTTCGGTTTGAGGTAGGCCATGGTCATCAGGACGTAGCCGGTGACCAAATTCGGGTCGCCCTCCAGCCATCTCGAATCGGGATTGACCCATGAACCGTCGGGTTTCTGAGCCTGCTTGAGTTGGTGGAAGATTTCCGATCGCCAACGGTGTTCGCCGTCGTCTGCGACAAAGACTTCTTCGCCGAAGGCATCCAAAGCTTTGGCCATGGTGTGGTAGTAGTAATAGAGGCCACTGGATCCCATGCCGGGGTTGGTCGTTAACGAGTAGTTCGACTGGAGGAATTTCACGGCGGCTTGGACTCGGGGGTCATCCTTAGCGACCCCGGCGAAGATCATGCTTTTGAGCCCCGCGTAGGTCATTGACGCGTAGCTGCGCAGGCCACCGTTGGGTAGTTTTCCAGCTTGGCTTTCACCGCCGGCGGCAGGAGTGTAGTAAAAACCGCCGTCGTTGACCAGCGTGGCGAAGGGGGCCGAGTTGACGGAAGATTCCAGGTTCTGAGTTCGCGTCACAAACGTCAGGGCTCGCTGAATCGCCTCGTCGTCTGATCCTCTTCCGACGCTCTTGAGCGCATCGATCAGGAAGCTGGTGTTGGAGAGATCTGGGCGCGATTTACTGCCATATCCCGCACCACCAAACTCCATATCTTCCTGGGATTTCCCCTCGGTCTCGTCCCACTGCAATCCCTTGACATACCGTTCGGCCCCATCCAGCACTTCCTGGTACTTTCCGTCGGTGTTGTAGCGGGCAAGCGCCATCATGGCCAAGCAGGTCTCATAATTCGTATGCTTGGATTCCGTGCGGTAGATGCCGCCATCCGCCTGCCGGAACTGCATCAGATAGTCGATCGATTTGGCAGCAGCAGGATCGCCCGACGGGACTCCAACACTCGCTAGCCCCGCGACGACCAGTGCAGTCACCCCCAATCCATTGCTGCTGCTATAAGCCCCTTGTTCGTCCCGACCTTGAGCTCTTAAAAAAGCCACGGCTCGATCGACCACTTCCTGCCACTGTGACTGCGTGTACACATCTTGGGTTGGTGTTGGTGTGGCGGCATCTTGTGCAAACAAGCGATGCGACTTGGTCTTCAAAATCCAAGGAGCTGCTGCCAGCGTGCAGAGCATCGCGCGTCGTTGGAACATCTCTCCGGTCTCCCTTTGTCGATGATGGAGCATGGTGGAATTGGTGCATTGTTTCTTCTGAAAAATCCCGTACGTCTAGGATAGGCGAGTTGACGCGGGAAGCGAACCCACTCGGCACAAAACTCATCGGAATCCAGCTCCTGGTGGCCTGCAAAATACTGCGTTCGTTGTGGCTCTGTCGAACTCGCTGACGGCGAATCGAGCCGAGGGGGAGGGTGAGTGAACTCGACCCTTTCCCGTGGAATGGTTACGATACGTTTTTACTCCTGGGGCAATTGGTGGGTGGAGTTCCCACTCCGATGCGGTGGATCTGCGAGTCCCGGAGGTTTTTCATTGTTGTTGGGGGCGGTCACTCAAGATGTTTGACTTAGGTGGGGAGGTCGCGGTGGTGCTCGGGGGCACCGGCGGATTGGGGGGGGCCATGGCCGACGCGCTAGGCAGCGCCGGGGCTCGTGTGGCGGTGCTTGGGAGGAATCGGGAGCGGGGTGTCGAGCGAGTGGCGGCGATTGAATCTTCGGGAGGGGAAGCGGCGTTCTTTGAAGCCGACGCGCTGCAAGAAGCCACTTTGCGGCGAGCTCTTGAGGCCATTCAGCAACACTTTGGAATTCCTACCGTGTTGGTCAACTCTGCAGGCGGCAACCGTCCCGATGCGACCCTGCCTCCCGGTGCCGATTTTTGCAAACTGCCGACCAGTGCATGGCGTGAAGTTTTCGACTTGAACCTGGTAGGTGGGACGTTGCTGCCCTGTCAAGTCTTCGGCGAGGCGATGCTATCTGCTGGGAAAGGGAGCGTCATCAATATCGCTTCCATGTCGGGAATGATTCCTCTCTCGCGCGTCGTTGCTTACTCAGCGGCCAAAGCCGCCGTCCTCAATCTGACTCAGTTTTTGGCGAGGGAATGGGCAACTCGTGGAGTTCGCGTCAATGCGATCAGCCCTGGTTTTTTTCCTGCCGAACAGAACCGTGGTTTGCTCTACCAACCCGATGGTTCCTTATCGGAGCGAGGTAGGCAGATCATCTCTCACACGCCGATGGCCAG
>JBJSWM010001252.1:0-2262 GCA_046085865.1 Pirellulaceae bacterium | reverse complement strand
TGGAGCGGTTCGGCGCAATGGAAACCCGATCGAATGCAGATTCCAAAAGCATCGCTGAGCGATCGGGCCAGCACATGGGAAGAATGCCCGCGGATCACAAAAGAGATTGGGCCACACGATTTCTCGTCAGCCGTACCAAGGATCTTCAATCCTGGTATTGCAAGCAGTTGCTGGACTCCATGGCGGCGAAGCGCCTGAAGATGCAGGACGATATCATCTGGATCCAATTGATTGAGGAATCCAATGGCGGCCGACAGACCAACTACGCTTTCAATGGCAGGGGTTCCTGATTCGAAACGCCAAGGGATTTGTCGGTACTGCATCTGCGGAAACGGAACTGATTCCACCATCCCCCCGCCGCGACGCTCCGGCTCCAGTCGCTCCAGCACTTCGTGACGTCCCCAAAGAATCCCAATCCCACCGGGCGAGCCAAGTTTGTGGCCGCTGAACGCCAGGAAATCGCATCCGAGTTGATCCACATCCAGAGGTCCATGGGCGGCCGACTGGGCTGCATCCAGCACCAAGATTGCACCGTGGCGATGACACACTTCTGCAATCTTGCTGGAGTCGATCCTGTTTCCGGTGACATTGGATTGATGCGCCAGGCAGACCACCGAGACATCTCTGCTTTCCAGTTCCCGTAGCAGGGCTGACTCATCGACCGTTCCATCCTCCAAGACGGGTAGCAATCTGGTCCTTTCGACTCCCCACGGCAGAAATGTTGAGTGGTGATCAGAAAGACTGGCAAGCACAGTTCCTCGCTCGGGCCAGCCCCCTGCGATCAACTGAATCGCGTCGGTGGTGTTCCTTGTAAAAACCACCTGGTGTTCGACGGTCCCCAGCCATCTGGCGGCCATCCGTCGGGAGCGTTCGTAGCTTTCTGTCGCCATATCTCCCAAGGAATGAACTGACCGGTGAATCGAACCGGTGCCGTGTTCCATCACCTCCCGTACCGCTTCGATGACCGGACGAGGGCGCAACGCAGTGGCTGCACTGTCCAGATAAATCAAGGGATTTCCCGAGGGTGTGTCGCAGCTAAGGGACGGATAATGGTCGCGCAAAGAGGCAGGAAGGAACGTCATTGCCGGGCTAGACTTTCGGTGAGCGATGAAGATTCCATCCGGACAAATTGAAATTTCCCATTGGTCTCTGGACGTAGCCACGAAACCGTCTTGGATCGCACCTTCACATCGTTTCCAAGCAACTTCGCTACGCGATGGCCTATGGTATCCCCTTGCAGGGAAGTTCCCGCAATGGCGGGAACCAGGAGCAACTGGAAGCGGTTACGATCGAATTGTTCAAGACGGAAATTGATGACTTGGGGGTCTTCCAGGACGGCATCAACGATTGAAGAAGGCGGGATCCACTGGTCGTGGCAGGAAAAAGTCTCCTGCACTCGCCCGAGTACCTCCAGGCGACGGAATCGACCACCGCACCGACAGTCGCCATCCACCCAGCGACCCACATCACCCACCCGATAGCGAATGATCGGCATCGCTTCATTCATCAAATCCGTAATGACCAGTTCGCCAATCTCGCCGTGGGGCACGGGTTTCCCGTCACGCAGGATTTCAATTTCGAACAAGGGTTCCAAAAGATGTGATCCCATTTGGCCGTCGCAGGCGATTGCGATCGGACCAAGTTCGCTGGTACCGTAAAGATTGCGTGTTTCAGCAAGGAGTCCTCTCTGGATCCGTCGGTACATTTGAGGAGAGGCAAGGCCACCGTAGGGTGCTGCAAACCATGGGATTCCGTCGCCATAGGTTGACTCAGGTCTTGTTTCCGCGAGCCAAAGGAGGTACTGAGGTAAGGCGCGAATCAAGCGGGGACGCAAAGAATGAATCTCCGTCCAGCACTGCCTTAATTTGCTCTGCAGATCCTCGGCCCCCGAAGCTTCCAAAGGCGGTAATGTGTCGCTGCAACTCACATAGCGACGATCGAGAAATCCATTGAGATCGGAGCGGAATTGCGGAGAGTTCAAGGTGCCCTTGCGAACCGCTTTTCGAACTAGCGAGACCAGTGATTTTTCAGGTGGCCCATCGAGCCCGCATACGGCGTTGCAAGCGTTGGGGGGAATATCGACGATTGGGAAACGGAAGCGGCTACCGACAGCAAGTTGCATGCCAAAAAACGAAGCACCACGGCTCGCATCCCGTTTCGCAAAGTCGAGAACCACCGTCAACCGATCGCCAGTGGTGCCTGAAGTGGACCACAGGGTCCGCCGATCACCTCGGTCGATGGTGACGGCTCCATCGGGGTAAT
>JBJSWM010001251.1:0-8748 GCA_046085865.1 Pirellulaceae bacterium | reverse complement strand
CTGCATGGATCAGATCGATCAATCCATCGCCGTTGACATCCCCGGCTCCCAGGCCATGCCCAAATCGCTTGTCGGCGACCTGCGCACTGACCGGATGAAACGTCCATGCCTCCAGCGGCTTGTCCCTATCGACCGTCGCATAACCAAAAAACCCATCGCGTGTGCAGATCAGCTCTGGCGTCGAATCGCCGACCACCTGCAACCACTGCGGTGCTTCATTGGAGACCCAGTCGAGCACCTGGTGCTTGGCCCAAGGCCCCGCGGTGCGCACCGGCTTGCCAGGGTTCTTGTAGACATAGGCGGCCGTCCCGGGAAAACCAGCAACCAGCAAGTCGCGAAATCCGTCGCGGTCGATGTCGTGGGCCCAGACGAAAAAGTGGTCGGCGTAACCCTCCCGATTCTGCGGCTTGGGGGAATAGATCTCGAACTTCTCCTGAAAGTCCGGACCCGCATACCAGTGCGGTCCGTAGATGGCATCGGCATTTCCGTCGCCATCCAAATCCCCAATGGCCGCACCTTCGGAATAGTATTCCTCGGTCAGAGGCTGGACCTCAAAGCGGTCGACCGTCCACTTCCCGCCAGGTGCGGTCTGCGATGCCGCCACCCAATTTCCTGGAGTGCATACCGCTACCAGCCACAACAGCTGTCGGTAGAGATTGGATCGTGATGGTTTCATCGAACAGGATCCTGGAGAGGGATGGTTTCTGATAGACAGCAAGTTGCAAGGTGGGATTGCCGGTGGAGATCGTTGGCTGCTCCACCGGTCGCAGGAGAAACCGGCAGACGGAGTCGCCTTCATCGGACGATCCACCCGGCTCAAGTTGTTATTGTACCGCAAGGTGGCGATCGAATTCCAACCGAACCGCCAGCGCTGCTGAGCGGTACAGCCCCGATTTCCGCCAAGACGGCTCAGGGGACCGCATCGGTGGGAGGCTGGCTGTCTTGATCCAGCCCCAGATCGATGATCTCCACGCACCCATCCAGCATGGCGTCGATTTCCTGGCGGGAGGTGTAGAGCCCCGAGACGCCAAGACGCAGCAGGTTGGGAGGTCGGAAATCGGGAAGTACCCCGTAGCGTTCGATCAGGCAGCGCACGATTCCCCAGGCCCGCGGATGAGCGAGGCTGATGTGCGACCCGCGCTGCGACCATGGCCTGGGGGTAGCTAGGGAAAAGCCGCGCGAGGCCAGTCGCCCATCAAATTGCTCGATCAAGTAGTCGGTCAGCCGGCGCGATCGTTCCGCCGTCGCCTCGATCCCCGCTTCGATCGCCAGGTCGATTCCCGCCTCCATCGCCGCCAGAGCCAGCACGGGAGGCGTCCCCGCAGCAAAACGATCGATCGATTCCGATGGTTCGTACTCCTCCGCGAATTCGAAAGGTCGCGCCGCTGAAAACCACCCGGCGATCGGATTGAACAGCCGATGATGCAACGCGCGTCGGACGTAGAGAAATGCAGGAGCTCCGGGACCACCGTTGAGGTATTTGTAGCTGCAGCCGGCCACCAGATCGACTTCCCATCGATCCAGCTCCATCGGCAACGCACCAACCGAATGACTCACATCCCAAAGCACCAGCGCCCCAGCTTGGTGGGCTCGCTGTGTCCACCTCTCCATATCCCATCGCCGACCACTGCGATAATCGACATGCGACAAAAGCAGCAGCGCCGTGGTGTGGTCGATCTCCGGTGCGCGATCAGGATCCGCATCCTCCGATAGTGTCACCACTTCCATCGCTGGCGATCGATCGGCTGCGATGCGATCGACGAGATAACGATCGGTCGGAAAATTGGCTCGCTGAGTCACAATCCGCCGGCGTGTCGGTTGAGCGTCGATGGCCGCGCGAGCGAGTTTGAAGAGCTGCACGGAAGTCGAATCCCCGACATGAATCTGCCCGGGTGCGGCCCCTACCAGTTGCCCGATCTTGTCTCCAATCCGACCAGGAAGATCCAGCCATCCATCGTTCCATCCACGAATCAGTCGTCTGCCCCACTGCTCGGTGATGACATCCGCCATGCGGAGGGCCGCTGCCTTGGGCAAGCGCCCCAGACTGTTTCCATCCAGATAGATCAGATCCTCTTCGATCACAAATCGATCGCGATAGGGAGCTGCCTCCCAGGAGTCCGAGGCCGACTGGTCTTCCATCCGACCTCACCTTTTTCTTCATCGACATCCAGAACAACAACCCGACATACCAAGCTAGGTAACTTCGTTTCGATCAGCCAGCACCCTGTACCAACGCTTCGAATCGCTTCCTCTGCTCTTGCAGCGCAGCGATCTTGTCGGCCGGATCGGTGCGCGCCTCCAGCAGAATCCAGCCCGTGTAATCGATTTGCCGGAACAGCTGAAATAGCTGGGCATAGGGATAACTCCCTTGATCCAATTCGCGCACATGGCAGGTGGCACCGAATCGATCGGCCACCATGCGGAAGTTGGCTTCCAAACCATCCCCCTTCAGATCTTCGTCGTTGCTGTTCCAACAGACCGCCACATTAGGATGATCTGCCATCTTGAAGATATCGCGGATCACCGGAAGTTCCGATGTACCTGCTCCATGCACTTCCACGCGGATCTGCTGCCCATACTTTTCGCCATAGGCGGCCACCTCATTGAGCGATCTGGCGATTTGTTCGATCGTCTTCTCGCGAGCCACTCCCTCGGGAAAACCATTCGGCTTCACCTTGACGCCGCTGCCGCCGCAATCGTGCATCAGGCGGATGTACTCTTTGGTCTTCTCGATATTGGCTCGGACCTTCTCAATCTCCTTCGCATGGTACTCGCAGTTGGAACCATAGCCCACCAACTCAATCCCGCTGGCCTCAAACTCCTTGCGCACCTCTGCCCGCTGGGCCGTCGTCAGCGTCGGTTCGACTCCATGCTGGTGCTCGGTCCGAAGCTCCACCCCTCCCAGCCCCGATTTCTGACATGCCTCCAACAGTTCGGGCAACTTCATCTTCTGACCCCAGAGATAGGTCACCAGACCAAACCGCATCGGCGATCGATCGGCCCCCTGCAGATCTCCAGCCTTTGCCAAGGACAATGCCCCCAGCCACCCGGCCTGCATCGCCAGCCAATCGCGCCGCCCAATCCTCGAATCGGCCATCTCGAAGAACCCTCCTCGTCAAAATGAAAAAGGTAGCATCACTCTGATCTGGATGATCGCGACCGATGCGTCGAAAGTCATTGTAGTCGATCGAAACCGCCGCTCGACCATCTCGCTGGCTGCTTGGACCCGACACCAAAGGAAGTGACCAAGCGATCAGGAAGATGGCTCCTTGGAGTACCATATCAGCAGGGCAGGGGAGCCGTGCGGATGGAGATGGAGCATCGAACGGGAGAGATGGGGTGAGCGATCGGAAGAGCTATCGCATTCTCTGTTGCAGCAGTTCGATGGCGGGCGGGGGCAGTGAGCGGCAGATGCTGCAACTGCTGCGCGGCCTGGATCGCCACCGATTTGGTCTCCAGCTTTTCCTTCTTTATCGATCGGGTGAATTGCTGAGTGATGTGCCGGATCGCATTCCGATCACTGCCTGGCGTGGTCCCTTTCCCGGCCTTCCTCTACCAGGTCGATTCCATCGCGATCAAGTGAAGGCGATAAGAGCCTTGGTGCAAAGCGAGCGGATCGAACTGGTGTACGAGCGTCTCTTCCATATGGCGCTATTGACCGGCCAGGCGCTGCGTGGGACGAGCGCCGCCCGAGTGACCACGATCGTCAGCCCGCCATCGCAAGACGTTGTCAAAACCGAACGACGCTGGCTGGCGGTCAAAAAGCGATTGCTGAGGCAGTCGTACCAACAGGCCGATCGCGTCCTGGCCGTCAGTGGATCGACCGCCGAGGACGCCAGCCGCTTCTACGATCTCCCGAGAGAACGATTCGAAGTGATCCCAAGCCCGATCGACTGCCAGAGAATCGATCGGTTGCTGGCGGAGGAGGAGGATGCGGTGCATCGCTGGATGACCGATCGGGCGATGCCGCAGATCGTGTCCATCGGAAGGCTATCGCATGAGAAAGGGCAGCGGTATCTGATCGAGGCGATCGGGCGGGTGGAACAGTTGGCAGGTCGCAAGCTGATGCTGCATCTGGTGGGGGATGGTCCCATGCGCGGCGAACTGGAGCAACTGGTCTCTGGAATGGGACTTGCCAACCGCGTCCTGTTCCATGGCTTTCAGGCCAATCCCTATCTCTGGATTCGCCAGGCCGATCTTCTGGTCCTACCCTCGCTCTACGAAGGCTTCCCCAACGTCCTGATGGAAGCGATGTACTGCCAAGTCCCGGCGCTGGTGACGGATGTTTCCATGGATGTCCGCCAGATGATGGAGCAAGTGGGTGGCTACCCTCCTGTTCCCACTGGATCCAGTGACGCTCTGGCCGCCGGAATCATCGATCGCTTCGAATCCCCCAGTCGGTGGCTGGCTGCCGCAAGCCGATCGAGGCAGCGGATTCTCGATCACCACCAATTGCCGCAGTGGCTGGATCGGATGGCTGGTCTTTTCGCGGAGACGATCGAGCGGCGGCGCGAAGGTTGAGTTAGCCACCATCCGCCATCCGGCCGCTTAGCGTTCTCCATAGAAGACCGATTCGACATTGCCGCGCAGCACCTGATGGCCCAGCGCAACCGCTCGTTCCTCCGGCCACTTGCGATCCATCACAAACTGCTCGGCCAACTGCCGCGCCAGCAGTCGCTTGTACATCGCAAATTTCGGCAACGCAAACTCCAGCTTGTACATGTCGCTGTAGTAACCGATCTGTTTGTTTGCAGGAATCGCCTCCAGCCTGGCCGCCAAGTCGCGGGCGATCCAACTGGGCGTATTGCTGTACCACCAATGCCCATGAGTGACGACGTTTGGAAAGATCCAAGCGTAGTCGACCAGCTCCTGGTTGGTGACACTGGCCAGCACCGAGATCGGGAACTGGACGCTGGGGAATCGATTCAGCAGCGGCGCGTATTGGATCATCGAGACACGGCTGTCGAAGAGGTCTTGCCCCTGATAGACACCCCCAGGATAGACCCGGCGATTGACTCCGATCATCAGATCAAAGGGGAGCCGATACCGTTCGCAATGTTCGGCTAGCGTCCAGAAGACCCAATAGGCCAAAGTGCGGCAGGCACTCGGATCTAGCTCCTCGAAGGCGACGCCCTGATCGGCAGATCGGATCACGCGGTCCCAGGCGGATGCCGCCGACGCTTGCGAAACGGCGACCGGAGCGAAATCGGGAGGCAGGGAGATCGCGCACGCCCTGGCTCCCTTGCCGACAAAATGCTCGAACAGCCGGCCGATCCCGTCGCTCACCTCCCGAATCCCCCCTGGATCGATCCCCGTCGCCTTGGCCAATCGGCCGCGCACCTGCGGCTTGGCCAGATGAAACACCAGATCATCAGTGCGGAGGCATGGCACATACCGTCGCGTCGAAAAACCCTCCAGCGGATCATCGAAGTCATTGGTCAGAAAAACCGCTTCCAACCCCGACCGCCGCAGCACCTCCTCTTCCCAACCAGGCTGGCTCATCCTGCCTGTCGCCTGATCGTAAAGCGATTCCCAGTTGGAGCGATCGATGCGGTCAGCGGGAAAATCGAGCAATCGCTGACAGAGCTCCAGCATCCACGACCACTGCACCGTGTTTTCGATCGGCGCTAGCCCCTCAAAAAGCCGCGCCACCTTCTCCTTGGGATCAATCCCCGGCTCTTCGATCCGATCGCGAGCCAGACCGGCCGAATGCGCCAACTCCGTGTAGTAGTGGTATCCCAGAAGATCGGCGATCGTCTGGCTGGAAGGTGATAAGGGGTTGATGTGAGTGTGAGGATCAATCAGCACCAGGCGGTCGAGCGCCTCGAAAAGCCGTTGTTCCAATTCGTTTCGAAGCGCTACCAAGATCGTTTCTCCGGGGGTTTCGCAAGCATTCACACTCACTGTTGTGTTCCAAAAAATCGTTGGTCGCAACCGGGCCAGGCGGTACAATAAGTAGGCCAGGCGATCTCCAGGCGACGCAGCGAGGTACGGCGATGACTGAATCGAAAGATCCCCACCAGCCGGTCCGACTGCATCAGGTGGAGGCAGAAATCGAAGCGATGGAAGCTCAATTGGAAGGGATCGATGACCTTCCCCTCGAGTCCCCAAGTGCTGCCTCTGTCCCCCCAACGACCGCCAGCAACGACCAATCGCTCAAAGCTCTGATTGTCTCCTCACTGCTCAGCCTTCTGGTGGTGCTGGCCCTCCTGGCGGCGGTTCGATGGACCTTGCCCGCCATCCTCGAAGGATGCCGCTATGCCTGGACGCGCGGGCAATTGAGAGCCCAGTACGAGAGCGCCGGAGAGCAGCTGCAGCAGGTCTCTCTGGAGAGCCTTGGCAAGGTCTCGCAGTGGATCGGACAGCGCGTGCAGCCCAGCGTCGTCCACATCAGCCTGCAAGCTGCCGATGGTCAGGGAATCATCGGTCAAGGAGGATGGAACGGGTGGGATACCCTGCGATTGGATCAAGGGAGCGGTGTGATCGTCGATCCCAGCGGATACCTGCTGACCAACCTCCATGTGATCGAAGATGGGGAGCAGATCGAGGTGAGGCTGAGCGATGGCAGGCGAAGGATGGCCAAAGTGATCGGCACCGACCCGATCACCGACCTAGCGGTTCTGCAAATCGAAGCCGACAACCTGATGCCGATCCAGTGGGGCAACAGCGATCAGATGCAGGTGGGCATGCCCGTCTGGGCCGCCGGTAGCCCCTTCGGCCTCGCTGGCTCCATCACCTTCGGCATCCTCAGCGGCAAACACCGCATGGACCTGAGCTCGACGAAACTGCGCGGCGCGGTCAAAAGCAGTGCGGAGTACAGCGATTTGATGCAAAGCGATGTGGCGGTCAATCCGGGCAATAGCGGTGGCCCACTGGTCAATGCCCAAGGGGAACTGGTCGGGATCAATACCGCCATCATCGGCGAAAGCTTCCGTGGCGTCAGCTTTGCCATCCCTTCGAACGTCGCCCGACGCGTCTTCGACAAAATCCTCGCCACCGGCAAAATGGAACGTGGCATCCTGGGAGTGCTTTTGGAACCAATCGAATCGCAGGATGAAGCGTCGACGGGAATTCGTGTCCGAGGCTTCTTGGAAGGGTATCCCTCTCCCGCCAAGCAAGCGGGGATCGCCATCGGCGACCGGATCATTTCCATCAACGGCCAGCCCGTTCAGGATATCGCCAGCCTCCGCCGACTGGTTGGCGAGGCGATGATCGGAGACCAGCTGAAAGTGGCGATCGAACGCGATGGAAAACCGATGGAGCTGGAGGTTTCTGTCGCCGCCAGCCCACCGGTCAACTGACCTTGCTGTCCGTCAGCAATTCTATTTTTTTCATCGCGGCTGGGTACCTGCTCCCAATCAGTTTCTTCCTCGATCCAACTCCCAAAGGCGGGTAGCGTCGCCCCCTTTTGCTTTCTTTTCTCCGCTCGCGCGAAGCCACGAAGGCACGAAGCGCTAGAGAGCCAAGGCGCATTTGCGATTCCTGCCTTGGTATCCAGTCGACTTTCTCTGCAAGCGGTTACCTTTCGTTGCCAATCACCTCGAAAGGTTCGATGGCAGATGGAAAGGGGCGTCGTGAGCGGACGCGCGATCTGCAGCTTGTCGTCTTTTGCGTCATTGCGTCTTCGCGTGAGACCAACCACTCCCATACTCGATCGAAAGGGCCATCAGGCGGCGAAAAATTCCCGTCTAATAGCCAAGTGACATGCTTTCCCTTAGCTGTCTTGAATGATCGCCCACAATCATCCCAGACGGACCTTGAAGAACATCGATTTCATGTCACCCTGCTGGTTCACGTTTCCAAGCGCAATTCCATCGGTTATCATCCGAAAAAACCCCTCGAGTCCGCCGTCTTCGCTGTGATGAATTTCCAGCGCGGTAACGACACTTTGCCGCGATCCTGAACCTCCTGAAGGGGCAAAACCATGCTGATGAAACGATGCTTGACCACCCTGGCGATGGTGGGATGGATAGTCCTGGTGACCGAGATTTCCCTTGCGGAAGATAAAATCGCTACACGACTGGAGAATGCACGCGAAGCCTATCAGGAAAAAATGCAAGGGTTAACCAATCAGGTCCAAGGCAAGATCGATGCCGCCAAAGCGCAAGCGACGAAACTTGGTAATAAAGCGATGCTGGATGTTTTGGAGAACGACGAAAAGCTGTTTCGTGAGGCGGGTTCGATTCCCTTCTTCGTCGCTACTCCTGAACTGATCGAAAAACGCGATCAGGCACGACAGGCACTGCTGCAGGTGCTGAACAAATCGGTCAGCGATTACACGAAAGCGAAAAACCGTTTCTCAGCAGCAGCGATCGAGCAAGAATTGGAGGAAACCAAACAGCGTTTCATCCAGTCGACTTCCGCGGGCATCACCGGGGAAGGAGAGTATCGACTGACCCACCTGGCGACCGGACTGTGCATGGCAGCCGAAGTAGGGAAAAATCGCCTTTTACTTCTTCCCAGCAGCGATGCTCCGACGCATCGCTGGCGCATCAACAAGCGAAGCGACCTGGGCCCCTACACCCTGGAAAATGTAAAAACTGGCTTGCTGGTCAATGTCCCCAACAACAGCAAGCAGGAAAACTTGGCGTTGATTCTTTGGGGTAATCAGAATGGTGCAGACAATGAAATCTGGGGGATCCGAGGAGAAGGATCTGTCGTCCAGTTTCTGTCAAAAAACCAAATGGCAATTTCTGTCGCCAATCCAGCCCCAAACTCGGAGATCATCCAAGTCAATCTGCAGACGAC
>JBJSWM010001250.1:0-1615 GCA_046085865.1 Pirellulaceae bacterium | reverse complement strand
CTTGCCCCACGCCGGTGTCATCGCTTGCGGCACCGCACCCAAAGACGCACCGGGTGCAGCCATAGTTGGATTGGGGCCAGGAGCAGTGGCCGGCGGCTGGTTCATCGATCCATAGGCCCCTGCCTGTGGGACGGAACCTTGAGTTTGCCAAGTGGCATCCATTGCCGACGCATTGTTGGAACCAGGAGCGTTGAAGGCTGGATAGACAGCCCCTGCGGGGATGACCAGTCCCGTGGTGGGTGATGGAACAGCGCGCGGAGTGTTCCTTCCGCCCGACTGGGAAGGAATGCTGATCGTGGTGGTGCGAAGTCCTGAGCTGGGGATGCGATTGGCATGGTCCGGTGGGTCGACTCGCAGAATATCAGCATGGTAGGAGGCTGCCTGGACGGGGCTTCCTTGGTCGGGTGAATGTCTCATGGCATCCCTGAGTGGTGCCATCGGATCCTGAGGAGCCTGGGGTTCGCTAGCCGTCGTACCTTGGAGCACCACTTGAGAGGATTCGCCGCGGACTACCTTTCCATCTTTTCCGATAAAGGTTGGGATCAGAACAATCTTGCGACTGGTTCCTTCGGCCTCTTGGTCCCAAGGAATCCAGATGCTGTAGGAAGCCCCCAACTGACTTTCGGAAAAATGCTGTGTGAACTGCTCGGATGTGAAACGGTATGTCTTATCTGCTTTAGCTGGATTCGCGCCTGCAGTTTGCCTAGTGGTTTCGTCATATCCATGAACGACCAACTCACCGTCCACCGGAACAGCCTGCGATTTTTCATTGTAGAAATAGATACGGCCGCCGAACCCTCGGGACGGTGTGGCACCTGGCGCCACGAAGACATCGGGACTCCAGATCACCGCCATGCTGCGGGGCATCTGGTATTCCTTCTCTTTGCTCCACGGCCACTTCGATTGGCTCTTTTTCGCATCTTTCGCTGTCTGCTGCTGGGTTAAAGATGCACAGCCACCGACGAAGGAAACCGTGCAGACAAGCAGGAGCAAGGAACTGATTCTCGACGGATTCATTCTGGCAAGCATCAAAGAGACTCCTGCGGATCATGTTGGGATCATCGAGGGACCGAGCGGGCAATCAGTCGAAGGTCGCTCATGGCCTTCCCGGCTGGACCGGGATGCCTCGAGGTTGAAGCGAGCCAGGAGTGACGTTGGCATTCACCGGACCTGCGGATGGTCCTGGCTGTGGGATGGGACCAAAATTGGGGACTGGGGGTGCAGGAACGACGTTGGCCGGTCCCTGGAAGCCAGGTGTCGGGATACTGGATTCGATTGCGGCACCTGGATTGCCAACCGGAACTTGCCCCGGAACACCTCCTGGCACTTCGGCGTACTCGATGACCCGACGTTCCACCGGTTGCATACTTCCATTCGATACACCCACGGGTCCCTGGAAGACCGCATTGGGTGGAACAGTCATCGTTCCCTCGGGGACCAGGACCGACTGCCCCTGCCAGGGTGCCCCCATGGAGCCGCGGAGCGTTCCGCGACCCATTGGTTCACTGGAGCTGGCGGGAAGTGTTTTGGGATAGGGGGCTGTTTGACCGGGGATCAGTCCTTCATCCGTTCCCAGAGGATTCACGTGTGGGTAGATCACCTGCGAGGCGGCGGG
>JBJSWM010001249.1:0-7036 GCA_046085865.1 Pirellulaceae bacterium | reverse complement strand
GTTGGACTCCTCGGCGACAGAAATCATTTCCACCACCGAGGGAGGGAAGTGACCGCTTTCCCCCAGCGGCTTGGCCAGTCGCTCCCCAGCGGTGATCGTTTCACTGGCTTTTGCGATCGCGTCCGAGAGGATCAGGTTGCCGGTGGCTTGCCGTGAGATTTCCAGCGAACGGAGGATGGGGACACCATTTTCCAGGAGGGTTCCTAGCACGCGGCAGAAACGAGCCACCGAGAGATTGAGGAAGACAGTCCCCAGGAGAGGCGTCTTGATTCTAGCCCAATCGGCCAGCCGTCTCCCTTTTTGACTCGCCAGATAGCTTCGCAGGGCGATGAACGCGGCAGCGATCAATCCCAGCACGATATACCAGTACGACTGCATGAACCGGCTCATCGAAAGTAGCAGTTCGGTGGCGGCTGGCAACGATCCCCGTTCTCGCATTCTGCCGAAGAGGGGTTCAAATTTCGGGACGAAGTAGACCAGCAGCACGGTGACGACGATGGCGCCGACTCCCATGATGAAGAGGGGATAGGCGAGAGCTCCCAGCGTCTTTCCCTTGAGATCTTCCTGTTGTTCGATGAAGCCACCGACCCGTTCCAGCGAGTCTTCCAGGAATCCGCCTTCGGTTCCCGCTTTGACCATGTTGACCGACATCTCGTTGAAGACGCGGGGGAATTTCGCCATGGCATCTCCCAGCGACTCCCCTTCCTCAACCTTCGCCTTGACTTCGCTGAGCACCGACTTGAGCGTGGGGTTGTTGGTCTGTTGGGTGAGGACCGTCAGCGACCGGAGCATTGGAACGCCGCTTCGCAGCAGCGATGCCATCTGCGAGTAGACGGTCGACATGACAGACCCTTTGACTCGGCCAGTGACCCGAGCCTTGGTTCCTTTGGCGACCGAAAGTTGGATTGGGAATAGCGATTTGGAGCCCAGCTGCGCGGCGGCTTCCCTTTCGGTGGCGGCCGATAGCATGCCGGTCACTTTTTTCCCGGCGCGGTCTCTAGCTACATAGGCGAAGTCAGGCATTCGATACGCTTCGTTCTTCTTGGGTGCCGCAGGCTACCGGTCCCCTTTGGTCGCCCGCAGCACTTCGTCCATGCTGGTAGTCCCTTCGATCACCTTGCGCCATCCATCCATCCGCAAGGTCTTCATCCCACCTCGGATTCCAGCCTTCTTGATTTCAAAGGCGCTAGCGCGGTCGTGTGCCAACTGACGCACCTCTTCGGTTGTCACCAGCAACTCGTAAATCCCAAACCGGCCTGCGTAGCCCACCTGACGGCAGATCCGACACCCTGCCGCTCGGTAAATTTTCCGCTCACCCAGTTGATCCCAGGGGAAATCATCTGGCACTTCGTCGTGGCGTGGCTGGTAGGCTTCCTTGCAATGCGGACAGAGTCTACGAACCAGTCGCTGCGCCATCACCCCTTCCACGGTACTGGCCACCAGGAACGGTTCAATTCCCATGTCGACAATTCGCGTGAAGGCGCTGGAGGCGTCATTCGTGTGAAGCGTACTAAAGACGGTATGGCCAGTCAGCGATGCCTGAATGGCATTCTCTGCTGTCTCCGCATCGCGGATTTCCCCGACCAGCACGATGTCCGGATCGTGCCGCAGAATGCTTCGCAATGACGCGGCAAAGGTCAATCCAATTTTCGGGTGCACCTGGATCTGGTTGATCCCTTCCAGTTGGTATTCCACTGGGTCTTCGGTGGTGATGATCTTGTTTTCTGGAGATTTGATCTCCAGCAGGGAGCTGTAGAGGGTGGTGGTTTTTCCCGAGCCGGTGGGGCCGGTTACCAGGATGATTCCGTGCGGCAGGCGGATCAGTTCGCTGAAGATTCGGTAGGTGTCGGGGTCCATCCCCAGGCTTTGCAGGTCGAACTTCATCGCACCCTTGTCGAGGATACGCATCACCAAGCCTTCGCCATGGATCATCGGAATGACCGACAGACGGATATCGATCTCTCGGCCATGAACCTTCAGTTTGATGCGGCCGTCCTGAGGGAGCCGTTTTTCTGCGATATTGAGTCGGGCCATGATCTTCAGGCGGGAGATGATCGCAGCCTGAAAGCGATTGATCTCGACCGGGACCGGCTGGGTATGCAGGATCCCGTCGATGCGGTACCGGATCACCAGGCCCGAAGCTTGCGATTCAATGTGGACGTCGCTGGCGCGGGAGTCGATGGCTTCGACGAGGATTTCGTTGACTAGCCGAACCACGGAGGCTTCCTGAGCCATCTCGCTCATTTCGCTGCCGTCGGTGACGATGTCTTCGAGGAGTTCCACTTCCTCGGTTTCATCCCCACGGGCAGCCATCAGCCCTTCCACCGTCTCGCTGCCGACCCCCATATGCTTCTTGACCAGCTTGGCGATCTCGTCTCGCTCCGCCACCACCGGGGTGATCATCAAGCCTGTGGTGGCGGAGGCTTCATCGAGCGGGTAGAGGTCGAGCGGGTTGCTGGTGGCGACGACTAGAGCGGATCCGTCGCGTCGGATCGGGAAGATCGCATGACGGTAGATCAGCTTTTGAGGAAATTGCTTGAGCAGTTCCAGATCGATATCGATTTGCCTGAGGTCGACGTAGTCCAGTCCTACTTCTTCAGCGAGCGCCTGAAGAGCTGCCTCTTCTTTGACAAAGCCCTGCTGGATCGCTGATTCAATCACCGATCCCCCTTGAGCTCGTTGCCTAGCCAGCTGCAATTGATCCGGCTCCAGCAGCCCTCGCCGGAGTAAAATTTCGCCCGCTTCGGTGATCATGTCTGGTCAGCGTCCCCCGCCACGATTGGTACCGCCGCGCTGCCCGCCACCCCCTTGGTTGCCGCCGCGCTGCACTCCGCCACCGCCCT
The DNA here is from genome assembly GCA_046085865.1 of Pirellulaceae bacterium. Classification (GTDB taxonomy): domain Bacteria; phylum Planctomycetota; class Planctomycetia; order Pirellulales; family Pirellulaceae; genus JBEISR01. Next base: position 4,193 of record JBJSWM010001249.1, on the reverse strand, counting down.
GGTTGCCACCACCGAAGCCACCGCCACCGGGAAAGCCGCCTCCGAAACCTCGGAAGCCACCCTGCCCTTGTCCACCCTGGCCGCCTCCGCGCTGGCCACCAAAGCCACCACCTCCCGGGAAGCCACCGCCGCCACCAGGGAAGCCACCGCCGCCACCAGGAAAGCCACCGCCGCCAAAGCCGCGTTGCATCATCATCTGGCGGAATGCGTTGGGGTCGAACCCCTGTCCTTGTCCCTGTCCATTCTGATTGCTGTTTTGACGGGTGCGATTGTTTGTGTTGCCATTGTTGGCCGTATTCCCCGTGGCGTTGGTCTGAACTTTGTTGCCAAGAATCGACTGGAGAGCCGATTGGACTACGGTTGGATTGACATTGCCCCCCAACTGCACCACCTGCACCTGTTCTTCGTTGGCGACGCTGGCTTCATCGAGCATCGCGACCAGTTCGCGGACCTGTTCGTACATCTGATTGCTGGAGGTAACGATCAGCGAGTTGCTTTTGGCATCGGTGGCGATTGTCATCGTCATTTCTTTGATCTTCGACTGCCCGCCGCCACGGCCTCCGCCACCGCCGCGTAGTGCTTGCAGGAATTCCTGAGGCGATGGGGGACGCTGGGCGGCCCCTGAGTCCGCTCCGCCAATCCGATCCGAGAAGACGCTTCTCACCACATTGGCAACTTCCTCCACGTCGCCATTGACGACGGGAATGATTCTGGGAGTCCCTCGTGTTTCGACCTCGACTTGGCTGTCTTCCTGATCGATTACGTCGATCAGTTGTTCGATGAGGTCGAGGTCCAGCGGCGCGGCTTGGACGATCAATGCGTTCAGACGGGCGTCGGGCGTGATGGTGTAGTCGCCCGAAGCGATGCCTCCGGAAGAGGACGAGGAGGAACTACTGGAAGAGCGGCCGCCACCCAGCAGACCACCGATCAGACCACCCCCCAGTTCTCCCAGCATGCCGGAGGCCATGTTGCCAAGTAGCCCTCCACCACCGCCTGAGGAGACTTCGCCGGAAAGGATGCTCTCCAGAAGCTCCGCAGCGGCTTCGGCCTTCACGTACTTTAGGTAGACGACTGTCGGTTCCGCTGCTGCCGATGCCAGTTGATCGCTGAGCATCCTCGCCAGCTGCTCGAATTCCTCGAGCGCTTGCTTGTCATTGGAGGTGACGACCCATCCCGTGGGGCCCTGGATAACGACGATTTCCTTGCCGCTCGGATCGGTCAGCGTGGTGGCGCCGTCCTGCGTTGGCTCCACGGCGAGCGGGTCGCTGGCGAGGGAGCTGTTGGGGTCCTGTGAAGGGTTTGCAGCGGCGTCTTCCTGAGCAGTGTCTTCCTGAGCTGGCGGCTGGGATGCAGCGGTGCTGGTCCAGCGTCCAGCGGGCGCCGAGCGAAGTCCAATCTCTGGATTGGCGGGTGCAGCTGGTTCCTGCTGAGCGGCCTCCGGTTGGCTTGGTGGCTCCGCAGACGGAACCTCAGGTTCGGCGGGCTGTCGGCTCTGGGGCTCCAAAGTGCCTCTGGGGGGCAAGGAAGCAGCTGAAGGAGTTGCATCCGGTCGGGCTGAGGCGCTGTTGGCCGATGCTTCCGTTTCTGCGTTAGGAACGTTCGGCTGGCGGCGGGCATCGCGCCGTGGATCCTTCGGCTTGATCACGCGGATCCGATTGGTCTTGCCACCACTCTGCCACAGTTGCTCCAGTTGCTCCATCACCCGTTCACTGGAACGGCCCGTTAGAGGCAACGTGCGAATCGAATCGCCGAAACTGGAGGCAGCAGGACCGCTTTCTTCCAGTTTGCCGATCAGCGTCTGGACCTGATCGATCTGATCTTTCGTCCCCTGCACCATGATGGTGCGAGCCAGGGTATCGCCATAGAACGTCGGCCCCTTGGAACCGCTTTCGCCTTCGCCGCTCTTCTTGCCAAAGAATTTTTCAAGCGTCAGCAGTGCGGCCTGGGGATCGATCCGTTTCAGCGGGATGACGGTGAAGTCGGCGCTGTCACCGGCCAGTTCTTTCAGCGTCTTTTCGATCAAAGCGTGATCGTCGGGGGTTGCGAAGGCGATGATGTGGTTGGTCATCGGATCTTTCGCCAGCCGTACGTTGGGAGCGCCGGTCATCAACGTCTGCAGCACTTCCAATGCAGTGTCGGGATCGCTGGAGATGACGCGATGGGTTTTCAATGAGGGCTGCGCAACATCGACGTTCGTCCCCGACTTCTCTTCGGGTGCAACGTCGATCGCTTTGGCTAGATCGCGGAGCTTCTGCATTTTCTCAGCCGACCCGGTCGCATAGATCGTGTTGCCAAAGGTATCGGTCGAGAGGTTGATGTCGGCGGAAGTATTCGACTCGCCCTGCAATCCCAGCAGAGGGCGGACGACGGCTAGGAGTTCGTCGGCGCTAAGATTCTTAAGCGGCAGGGTGATGATCGTGCCCTGGCCAGTGGTGGGGTCTTCCACCCGCATCAACATGTCTCGCACCAGCCGAAGTTTCCCCGCCGTCTCGGTCACCAGCACCTGGGAGGAAGATGGGAGAGGGATCACCGATCCTTGTGGACCGATCAGCATCTCAATTTCTTTCTTCGCTTCCTCAGGAGTCATGCGCGAAAGGGGAAAGAGAGACTTGAGCAGTTCGTACTCTCCTCGGTCATCCAGTTCCATCGGATCGACTAGCTGAGCGACTTCCCGGATGTAGCCGCGGATCACATCGGCCGATTCGCCCGAACCCAGATCAAGCACCATCAAGACTCGTTCGCGTCGGACCAGGGAATACCCTTTACCAAGGAGTACACCGTTGATGATGTCCATCGCCTGCGCGACGCTGTAGCGTCGATAGGGATCTCGGTACGTGAAGGTTCCTGCGGGGTAAAGGTCGGTCTGTAGACTCAGCTCGGCTTCCTTCGACAGCCACTTCAGCACATTCTCCCAAGGCTCGCCGTCAAAGTTCAGTAGCAACTGGGTGTTGGGGGCAGAGGGCAGAGGCAAGGAAGCGGTCGCATCGCGCGAGCCGGCGGGTGGCTGCAAGGCGGAGGGCATCTCCGCTGAATCTACGGGGCTTGAAACGATGGGAGTTGCTGGGGCTGGTTGGCTTTCGTCGGTGGCACTGGCCGACTCGTTGGGCTCCTGCTGGGCTTTGGGTGTCTCGGGAGGAGTGTCGGGAGGTGGCGTCTTCGCGACCGACTCGATTGGTGATTCCTTGGGTCCGCCCGTAGCGGCGTCGGCAGACTGACCGGCCATCGCTTGCCAAGTCGCCAGTTGGGAAACGGTCAGGACTGACTTGAGCCGGCGGTCCATTTCTGCAGGTGCTTCGCTGCGACCTACTTGGCGAATGATTTCGGGGCGGCTACTGAGAATCTGCTGCACCTGCTGGACTTGGCCTTCACTGAGCCCCACAGTCTCTACCACTTCCTCGTCGGCAAGGCTGAGCATGCCGATGCGGGAGAGTCGGACTTTTTGGAGAGCCGAGCGTTGTTGGGCGTTAAGAAGCTGGAAGGCGGCGCGTTCGGATTCTCGAACGAATTGCCGCAACTTCACGTCGCGATCTTCGGGTGGGAGATCCCGAAGTTGAGCGGCTAGTCCCAGAGCGAGATTTTCGCGCTCCTTGACGATCTGCTGAATGGCGCTCAGTTGGGCTTCCGAAAGCGCCAATTGGTTGGCCACCTTGGGCTCATCCACCAGTGCCGCAAGGACTCCCACGGTATTCCAGTCGGCTGACCACAGCGGTGACCAAGACGAACCGACTAGCAGGCAACCTAGAGCGAACCGTGCAGCGATTTGGGGCAGCGAAAGCTTCGAACGACTCATGCGACTAGATCTCTTTTCTGACGACATGACGCCTGGCAAAGTCTGCAAATGGGTCATCAAAAAGCAGAATTGGGATGCCGGACATCTTTTGCGAATGAAATCGCGGTTTTTCTTTATTTTCACACCCTGACAACTGGCTTGGCTTCCCAGCTTGAGGGGGGGAATGCCTTCACCTTTATTCAAACCCTACCGTAACCCTTCAGTTTCGGCGCTGAAGAATTGGAATCCGTCACATTTTAGCTAGCTTTCCGATTCTTCCTTATTTTCCATCCTTGCAGGATGGCGAGACAGTTTCATCGCGGTACGAATCGAACGCCGCAACCGGCATTCGCTTCCTATTCCTCCGTATTGGAAATCCCCAAATTGGCCACCCAAAATAGCTAAATCCCCAATTGGTGCCACC
>JBJSWM010001248.1:0-3681 GCA_046085865.1 Pirellulaceae bacterium | reverse complement strand
CTGCAGCTGGCGTAGACCGATGAGCCTGCCGGATCAAGCGGCGGCGCGGCGAGCCGGAGTGGACTCGACAGACTCGATGGTGGGGAGTGGGAAGAGCAAGCGGCCACCTTGCTGCAGGTAATCGGATTCCCGCTGAACGATGCCTTCGCGGAAGTGCCATGGCAGCACCAACAGGTAGTCCGGTTTGGCAGCGCGTACTTCCGCCTCCGAGCAGATGGGAATATGGGTGCCCGGAGTCCATCGGCCGAATTTCTCTGTGTTCACTTCGGCGATCGCCCAAACATCGCGGGAGGTGAAACCGCAGTACTGCAGAAGCACGTTCCCCTTGGTCGATGCGCCATAGCCGTAGAGGCTCTTTCCCGCGCGACCGATCGCATGCACCGTCTCACACAGCAGATCACGATGCTGCTCCACTTCGCGTCGATAGGCTTGCATGCGACTGAGATCCAGATATCCTTCCCGCTGCTCGCGGTCGATCCACTTTTGGACCAACGCGGATGCGTCGGGGAAATGGGAGTGTTGATGAGCGACGGTGACACAGAAGCTGCCGCCGTTGATATCGTTGGCTTCCAGATCGATGATTCTCAGGCCGGCTCGCTCAGCCATCCAGGCGATCTGCGCTGCGCCATAGTAGCTGAGGTGTTCGTGGCAGATCGTATCGTATGCATTCCGCTCCACCATCAGCGGAAGGTAACTTTGCTCGAACACCCACACTCCCTGGTCATCCAGGATCGACGCAATTTGCCTCATGAAATCGGTCGGGTCATCGAGGTCATAAAACATCGCAAAGGAGGTGACGATTTTCGCTTTTTGCGAGCCAAAGCGGTCTTGGAATGACTGGGCAGAGAAGAAGTCGGGGATCAGGTCGACCCACTCAGGGTAGTAAGTGTGAAATTTGACCCCGGTTGGGTCCATTCCGATCAGTTTCAGGCCGCGATCTCCGTAGGCGCGAAGCGTCGTCGAATCGTTGCTGCCAATGTCCAGAACAATCTGACCGGCTTGCGGCTGGACCCATTCTTGCACTGTGGCGACGCGATGGTGTAAATGGCGGACCATCGATGCGTTCAGGCCACTTCGATAGCCGTAGTTTTCACCATACATGGCATCCAGTGGGTAGGAATGACGGAGTTGAACTAGACCGCAACCTCCCTCGCGCGTGTCGCACTGAACCAGTTCTAGCGGACCTTCCAGTACCGGCTCATCGATCGTTTTCGGAAAGACTCCGGTAAGAGCCTGCGACCCAAGATGGATGACCGGAACCAAATGGCGATTGCTGCAAATTCTGCAATGTTTGATTTCTGAAACCACCCTGGCACCTCCCTGGCTCGCCCATCTACCGTTGTCAATCCATGACGTGAGAAATGTATAATCCCTCGGCTTGGCTGGAATCAATATGACTTGATCTCGCTGGCAGCCGTGGACTTCAGAAGAGTGCTAGCATTCGTTTGGCAAGGAAGATATCGCCAGCCAGGCATGAGCCATTGAAGCCAGATTGGGTGAGTGATCAGGTCGTTTGTCTTCCAGTCGCTTGGCCGTCCCGGCCATGCAGGTCGGATCGCACCCGTTGACCGATGCCTCCATGTACAATTGGCAAGAAGCGATACCTCAATGCGATTGGGTCGCTGGGACGAACTTTCGAGGGATCGACCGCGATGAACCGGCAACCTGACTGGTCGGTACTGATTCGACGACTTCCATTGCGGTGGTTGATCGGTCTGCTTTTGCTGCTTTGGTTTTACTCAGTTGTCCAGCCCTGGGTCTATCAGCGCATGGGCTGGAGGCAGCAGGGTGAGCGACCGTCCAAGGCGGGGGAGCTGGTTCCGGGAGACCCATTGCCGCCGGTGACGTTGCGGCCGGATAGTAAGGCTCCCGCAGATCCCATCGCGACACCCGCTCAACCATCCAGTCGGCCAGCGCCGCCATCGCCTCCCAAGCCAGGCGATCTGTTCGGCGGAAAGATGAAGGACAGCACGCCGCAATCGAAAGTGGAGTTGGAATCCTCTAAAAGCCTAGCGGCCGGTAAGGGGGGCAAAAATGCCCCGGCAGTCGCACCGCCCGATGACACTCCTTTCCTCCTGCCGCAGCCTGGTGATCGATTCCTCTCGCCGGAGGGATTGGTCTATACCCCGGGGAGTGAAGAGGGGCATCGATTACGGCATATCGAAAAGCATTTGCAGGACGATCCTGGGCGGCCGGGCAGGCACGGCGTTTTTCACGGAACGCTGGATGAGGTGCTTCGTCGGATCGATGAGGCATATCGAATGGGGCGCGAGAAGAATCCGAACGTTCGCATCCGAGAGGAAGACGGTCGTAAAGTCTATGAAGCCACTTTCGAGAAGACGATTGGTTACATCGGTGGCCGAGATGGGAAGCGATCCGGCAATCCCGCCACCAAACGGATGCGGATGGTACTGGATGGCCAGCGCGTGATCACAGCATTTCCATTTTGAAGAGAGCCTCCGGTTCCTTGAGCCGCTTTTTTATCGCTCCCCGTGCTAATAGCAAGAAGAGTCGACGATGGACCAAGAAGAATCCTATGAGGACCGACCGGATCGTCGGGATGGTAGCCAGGATCCCTGGACCTACGTTGGCAGTTGTCCTCGTTGCGGTAGCGGGTTGGCTCGGGTTCGCCTTTGCGGGGTTGCGACGCGCCAGATGCATGGGCTCGTAGTTTGCGACGAGTGCGAAGCGATCTGGCTGAATCCCGATCTGGAAAAACCGCCGATCTACTCCTCCTCCGAGGTGGCGCAATCGCCTCGCACAGGGGAGTCGATCTGGGAGCCACCCAATCGTTGGGCCACTCTAGAAGACATCGGGCTTCTCGGTTGGTTCGATCGGATCGTCATCGAATCGGACGAAGATTGATTGCAGAGTTCCAAGTGCAGTCGGTTCTGGCTCCCCTGCTCTACTTCTTTCCCATCGCATTGCTGATCCTCGAGGGCTTTTGACATGGTTCACCGCCTCCCCTGGCTCGCTAGGCTTTGCCTGATTTCTGTTTCTCTTCTTGCGGGTACCATAACGCTGCCGAGGGCTACGGCGGGTGAGTTTCCGCAGGTGGGACGAATTGTCTTTCTTGGCGATAGCATCACGCATGCGGGTGGCTATGTGCAGAGGCTGGAGGCGGCCATGCGACTGCAGTTGCCCCAGCGACAGGTGGAGTTTCTGAATCTTGGGTTGCCTAGCGAGACGGTGTCGGGATTGAGTGAGCCGGGGCACGCTGGTGGTCAGTTTCCTAGGCCCGTTCTCAGGGAACGGCTCGATCGCATCCTCCAGCAGACCAAGCCAGATTTGGTCGTTGCCTGTTATGGGATGAACGACGGGATCTACTATCCGCTTTCGAAAGATCGGATGGCAAAATTTCAAGAAGGGATCGAAGAGTTGCATCGGAAGGTGGAGGCGTCGGGTGCTGGAATCATTCATTTGACTCCTGCCTTTTTTGATGCGCATCCGATCCAGGATCGACTGCTGCCCGCTGGGCTGGACGAATATCGTCAACCGTACGCCGGATACGACGAGGTGTTGGAGGCCTATTCCAGGTGGCTTTTGGAGCAGCAGAGTCGAGGTTGGAAGGTGATCGATCTTCACGGTGCGATGAAGCAAGCGGTGCTGGATCGTCGAAAGATCGCCCCCGATTTCACCTTTGCGGCAGACGGGGTTCATCCCAATGAGGAGGGGCAGGCG
>JBJSWM010001247.1:0-1476 GCA_046085865.1 Pirellulaceae bacterium | reverse complement strand
AGCCGAAAGATACGGCCCTCCCCGCTCGTTCCTCGCGACCCTCCCACGGGGAGGGTGAAGTCGGTTTCTTTACCCTCCTAATGGGAAGGTGACATCTTCATCGCAAGCCTTGCACTTGGCAACCGATCGATTCATACCCTCAGATCGGATCACGATCCCGGTGGGAACCCTGGGGTCGATCGGCGTTCCAAACCATCGGCCTTTCCGGGCTCTCTCTTCACCACACTGGCGATGGTCGCCTGGGCATGCTGTTGTTGAGCCCAGCCGATCCCCAAATCACCTCCCTGAAGACACAACACCGTCGCCATGGCATCGGCATCGATCGCCAGAGGACAAATCACGGTCGCGCAGTGCATCCCTTCCATACCCCATCCCGTGCGCGGATCGAGGATATGGCTATAGCGCTTCCCATCGACTTCCAGAAACTGATGCAGATCGCCAGAGGTCGCCACCGAACAATTGGCGACCTCGATGCGCAGCGCTCCGGCATCCGATTGGCCGTCCCCTTCGATTGGGCTACTGGGTGGATCGTTGCGTGTGGCCCCCTTGCCCTTGGTGTCGGAGACGGGTCGCATCAGGGGGGAGGCGACCTGAAGTCGCCAGCCCGCCCGGCCTGGCGGTGCTTCCCCACAACGCAAGTTGCCGCCTGCATTGACCATGCAGGATCGCACCCCATGCGATTCCAGCACCTCAAAGGCTCGATCCACCACATAGCCTTTCGCGATTCCCCCCGCATCCAACCGCACACCCGCTTGATCGAACCGAAAGCGATGGTCAGTACTGTCCCACGCCACCTGCGACCAGCCGCTGACCCGACGGGCCGTCGCCACCGCTTCATCTGATGGCAACTGCTGCTTCCTCCGCGCGGCCCGCCAAAGTCGCGTCAGCGCTCCCAGCCCCATATCGAAAAGCCCATCGCTGGCTCGATGCCACCAATCCGCCGCATGAACCACTTGGTCCAGATCGTGTGACACGGTCGACCACTGGCCGACGCGATCCTCTTGGGTCAATCGCGATAACTCGCTGTCGTCGTCGTAATCGGTGAGCAGTTCCGCCAGACGTTCGACTTCCTGCCTAGCTGCTTCCAGGGCACGTCGAATCGTCTCCTCGCGATCTCCATAAGCATGCACCGTCACCTGCGTCCCCATGCTAGGAAAGATCATCTGATAACCAGCCAACTGGTCCTCGTCTGGAAACCGAGTCACCGCAGTGGCGGAATCGATCGGGCTGGCGATCCACAGCGCCATACCCCCACCAAGAAGCGTTGACCACTGGCGGCGCGTCATCGATGGCTGATGTCGCCTTTGGCCCCCAACCCTCTCCTCGCCAGTTCGATCTTCCATCCAGATCCCTTTCACTTCGGCCCCCTGGCCAGGATCTCGATCGGTCGTGGCTCCCCAACCGGCTCCCAAGATGACGTCCATCCCGGGCAGCGGATTTTGGCGATGCGCGATGGAGGGAAGTCCCAGCAGATCG
>JBJSWM010001246.1:0-23142 GCA_046085865.1 Pirellulaceae bacterium | reverse complement strand
GATCCTGGCGCGCTGTGGCGTGCATAAGGTGCGGTTGACGGGAGGCGAACCCCTGATGCGTCCTGGCCTAGCCGACCTCGTGCGGCGCCTCAGCCAAATCGAACCCTCGCTGGAGATCGCACTGACCACCAACGGCATGCTGCTGGCCGACCAGGTGGACGAATTCCGCCACGCAGGTCTCGATCGACTCAACATCAGCCTCGATACGCTCAGCGAATCGACTTTCCGGCGACTGACACGACGCCCCGGTCTCCATCGCGTCCTCCAGGGGATCGATGCAGCGATCCGCTGCGGCATTCCCAGCAAGCTCAACGCTTTGATCCTGCGAGGCATCAACGACCAAGAAATCATTCCTCTCGTGGAGTTTGCTGCCAGCCGCCAGCTGGCGATTCGCTTCATCGAATTCATGCCGCTGGATGCCGATCGCGCCTGGACGCAGCAAAGCGTCGTTCGGGGGGACGAGATTCGCGAGACGATCGAAAAGCACTTTGGATCGCTCCTGCCGGTCGACCGCGTCGATCCGTCGCAACCAGCCGAAGACTATCGACTCCCTGGTGGAACGGAAATCGGCTGGATCGATTCGGTCAGCAAGCCGTTCTGCGCGGCCTGCAATCGATTGCGGCTGACCGCAGAGGGACGGATGCGAAATTGCCTCTTCGGTCGCGAGGAATGGGATCTTTCGGAACTCCTGCGCAGCGGTGCGAACGACTCGCAGATATTGCAGGTGGTCCGCGACTGCGTCGCGGCCAAGCACCCCTCGCACGGGATCGATCGAAAGGATTTCCAGCCCCCCACCCGCGCCATGTACCAGATCGGCGGTTAAGCGACATGCACGATGGAGAGCGTATCTATCTGGATCATGCCGCCACCGGATGGCCCAAACCCCCCGGGGTGCTGGAGGCGATGATCGAATACCAGGGGCGCTGGGGAGCCGCTGCAGGCCGCTCGTCGACTCGCGCAGCCGCCAAGTCACAACGCTTGCTGGAATCGGTCCGCGATCGATTGCTGCAACAAATCGGTGGCAAGCCCGCCGACCGACTGGCCCTCTGCAGCAGCGGTACCCATGCCCTGCGCCTGGCGATCGAGTCGATGCTGCGGCCTGGAGACCATGTGATCGCATCTGCCGCCGAACACAACAGCGTCCTGCGCCCCCTGGTCCAAAGAGAACAGCGAGGCGAAGGGAGCTGGAGCCTCTGGCCGGTCGATGATCAAGGGGTGGTCGATCCCAGCCGACTAAGCGAACTCCTTCGCCCAACAACGCGGATGGTGATCCTCTCCCACGCCTCCAATGTCACCGGTGCCCTGCAACCGATCGCTCAAGTCGCCCGAGAGTTGGCTTCTCGAGAACTGGCTTCTCGCCAAGCCTTCCTCCTGGTCGATGCCTCACAAACGGTCGGCCAACTGCCGATCGATGTCCACAAGCTGGGAATCGATCTCCTGGCGGCGACCTGCTACAAAGCGCTGGGGGGAATGCCTGGCACCGCATTCACCTTTGTCAGTGAACGTTGCACCGACCAGCTGAAAGTCCCCTGGGTGGGAGGCACTGGGTCGGCCAGCCATCAACTGGCCAGCCGCTGGGACTGGACCGAAGCGGCCGAAAGCGGAGTCCCCAACACCGCCGCCTGGGTTTCCGTCGACGCCGCCCTCGACTGGCTCAATTCCCACGGGATCGAACCCTTGCGAGCCATCGCACAGGAACGCACCAAGCGGTTGCTGGCCGCCATCCGGCGGATACCCTCCTGGCATCTTGTCGGCCACCAGGGTGACCACCACCATTGGCTGCCTCTGGTCTCCCTGAAGACAGACACGATGCTACCTCAGGAATGGGCCGCACTGCTCGACAGCCAATTTGGGATCGAATGCCGCGCGGGCTTCCACTGCGCAGGAGCGATCCACCCCTTCCTGGAAACCGATTCATGCGGAGGAACACTCCGTTTCTCCCTGGGGCATACCACCACCGACCAATGCCTGACGAGCTTGGAGGAAGCGATCGAGGCCTTGATGACGCTCGGCGGAAATGAAGAACGCTGAACCCAATGGCCGCGGGCTTCCCCATCAAAGGAGCGTGGCAAAGCTGTGACGCAGTGGTTGGCCATTCGCCTACCGCATTGCCGCTTGGAGTCGAGAAAGGGCAGCATGAGCCTCGCCCCCGGCCCCTTTTGTTGCGGGAAGTCAAAAAGGGATACAGATGGATGAGAAATCCATCAGTCCCTTCACTCTCCGTCGCTCGGTGGCTCCGTGAGAGTCAAAGAGGCGCGATCCGATTTTTTTTCGCTCCATCCTGCCCCACCGACTCACCGAATTGTCGGATGCACCAACTTAGGTCGGTATGATGGAGTCATCAGGCCACCTCCCCAATCACTGCGTGGCAGCGGTGGATCGGTTCGGAGTGCCACTAGGTTTCGTCGACAGGTTTCGTCGACAGGTTTCACTACGAGATATCCCAGGTGCTGCCATGGAAAATCCTCCCAAGTGGGATCCGCGACTATTCAGCGATCTGCTCAAGCCGGTGGCCGATGGGCTGAAGGCCAACCTTCCATGGAAGCAGATACGAGCTGCTGCCGAGAAGATCGGTGAGACCGTCCAGCGCGCCACCGGCTACGAAGGGATCGATCCTGAACAGTGGCAGAAGATGCTCAGCGACATGAAGCGGTGGCTGGAGAAAGCGGCCCCGGAGATTCCTGGACGATGCCTGAACGGAACCGGGATGCTCTTCAGCGACCGCTGGCCCGGTGTGCCATTGCCCATGGAGGCCTCGGTCGCTCTCCAAGGGATGATCCAGCACGGATTTTACCAGCAGCAAAAGCCACCCCACGCGTCCGCCGCATCGGATGCGACTTGGCGTGAAGCGACTGGCGCGGCCAACTCCCTGCTACTCTCCTCCCCAGCATCGGCTCTTAGTCTGATCCATGCGATCCATGGCGGACGATCCATCTGGTCGATCGATGACACCACCTTCGTTCATCCTGCGGGCTCGTGCCATGCATTCGACCCCAGGCCAACCCTGCGCGCTCTGGCTGCCGACACCACCACGCCTTCTGCCTCCAGCGGACAGCCTCCCCACCGCCACCTTTTGGAACTTCGGGATGCTAGCCCCATGGCGATGCGAGGACCTGGCACCTTGGCCCCGCAGTCCAGCGCCAAGGTGATTGAGTATTGCCCTACAGCCACCCTATATCCGATCGATCATCTTTCTGGCTGGGCCCCCACCATCGCCAGCCGCTTCCAAAGCGGCGTCGACTTTCTGATCCTTCCCACCAACGGCCTGTTGGGAGGTCCGCCTGCCACGCTACTGCTGTCTCGGGAAAGCCACCTGGAATTGCAGCCAATGGCCTCCAGCCTCGGCCTGGAAGCCCCTCAGCCGCTCACAGGGCTCTGGCGCTCCATCCAGCCATCGCTCACCGACCCAGCCCACTATCGCACCACTCCGATGGGTCAAATCCTTGGGAATCCCAAAGAGAATCTGGAAGATCGAGCCCGCAGGTTATTGCCCCGATTGGCGGTGGCAGCCGATCTGAAAACGGTCGATTCCGATCAGCGCCCCTGCGCCATCGGATCAGGGCTATGGGCCTCTTTGACCTTGCCCTCGTCAGTACTCCATCTCCATCCTCGCACAGGCGATGCGGGCAGCCTCAAAGAGCGTCTGCAAAAGATGGCGATCCCGATCGTCGCCTGCGATGCCCCAGCGATCGCCCAAAGCGGATCGCTGGCGATCGTGCTGCGGACGATTCTCCCCGAGGAAGATATCCTACTGGCCAACCAACTTCGCGGCACGGGCGACCAAGAGCCAGCACGCCAAGTCGACGTCGACCTTTAAGAAGCCTATCTCGCGTCCCTCAGCAGCTCCGCGTGCCCACCGTTCCTTTAGCCTTCGGCGGAAAAATCGAGTGGTGCCGGAGAGCGGATTCCCTGCGCTTCGCGCTGCAGGTCGGCGGGTAGACAGGGAATCGCATCGGGATCGGTCACCAGCGGCTCGAGTGTGAAGTTGTCCAGCGTGATCGGCCCCGGATCGATCCACATCCCGCGTTCATCCAGCCGCATCGTCCCCAGGTCCTGATCCAGCGATCGGCGGAGCGATTCGTAGAAGATCCAGACCCCCTGAAAGGTGTTTTGGGCTGACAAAAGGTCGGTCAATGCCGAGACGCTATCGCGAGCGGCGGTGGGTCCAGAGGCTTGATTGAGCGATTCACGGACCTGGCGGATGTCCTCATTGAGAATGATCTGCGAGGCAGCGATGCGCACCGCGTACCGCTGTAGTTCGAAGTTCAATCGATTCTGCTCGATGCTCCGCAACTGATTCCGCAGCGACGACCAAATCCCATCCTCGAACTGATAGTAACTGCGCCGTGCCTGTTGGTAATCGATCAACGCCTGACGATAGCTGTTGCGTTCCTGAATACGCGTCAAAGGTGAATCCCACTGGAATCCAGCTCGCAATCGTCCCGTGCTGTCGCTCAGCGAGAGTGGATTGTCGGTGGTGTTGCGGATATCACCGCTGAACACCAGATCCAAGTAGCTCTCCAGATCATCCGCCACGAATTCGATCGATCTCCAGGAGTCGACTAGACCGGCCTTGGCATTGAACCAGTCCACCCGATTGGCTCTAGCGATCTCCACCGCATCGCGTTCGCCCAGATCCACCTCAGGAAGAATCACACTCTCGGTTCTTGCTCGCGCCTGCAGCACCTGCAGCGCCAGTACATCTTCGGCCATCGTGGCCAAGATATCCTGGCTCTGCAACACCGCTTGGTCTCGAATGGCAGCGAAGTTCTTTCTTGGATCGGAGTCGCCCCCTTCGGCCACCAGTCGATCGAGATTCTTTTTGAGCTGATCGATTTTGTCACGGCCCGCCTCAAAGCGGCTCTGCAAACGACGAAGCTCTTTTGTGAGGGCATCATCGAGCGAATCGAGTTCGCTGGTCTCAAACAGCGATGGATCGACGATGCCACCAGGCAGTAGACCACAGATTCGATCCTTGTCCCGCTCGTAAGTTCCCTTCATTTTCTCCAGCTGACTCTTGCGCTGCGGCTTGGTCTGAGACAATCGCTTCAGATCCGCCTCCAGTTCCGGCAAATCCTGCTCCAGGATCGTCGCTCGCACCTGGGAAATCTGATCGGCTTGTTGACGGATCTCCTCAAGCTCCTCCCGAAGTTTTGGGCTATCCTCGATTTGACGGAACGAATCCCCTGTTTCTTTGTCCTGTCCAGTCTGGCTCATCGTCAGAATGCGACTGTTGGTCTGGCCGATGGAATCGCGCAGATTCGCCACGGCATTGCGGCGGTCCTTGAGTGGTTCACCGATGAGATTGAATTGTTTGAGCAGTGGGTCGCGCACTTCGACGCAAATGTAGGGTGGGATTCCCATCAGCGTTTTGAACTGGTCCAAAGTCGCTTCGAAATTCGCGCGATTCTGCAGCAGGGCAGCCTGAGAGGAGAGCAGCGCCTGACGGGCCTGTGCGACCTGAAGCTGCTGAGATGGAATGGTATCCTGAGTAGCGGGGATCGTCGTCTGAAGTTCCCGCAGCGTGTCTTCAAAACGAAGAAGATTGTCCTTCAGCCTAGCGATGTTCTCTTCGGCATTGCGGATTTCCAATTGCGTCTGAAGGAGCCCCAAGAAACCACCGACGCGAGGCACCGCCGCTGCACCGCCAAAGCCCTGGTTTCCACCTCCGGTCGCGCCGACGCGGCCAAATCCGCCGCCCAGACCAGAGAAGTTATCCAACCCCGCACCTCCGAAGAGACCACCTCGTCGCGTCGGCCCCGGTTCCGCATTGCGTCCGATCGCTACCTGCAAATAAAAGCCGCGTCGATACCGCTCGAAGGCCCGTATGTTGTATAGCAACGTTCGTTCCGCCAACGTCAATCGCTCCAACCACCAGTCGCGTCCCCCCTGCCTGAGAAATGGCTGGATGAAAGTGAAGTCGAGCAGCGTGGAGGCGCTTTGGTCATCGGGCCCCGCCAGGGACCAGGTAATGTTGTTGGCAAGTCCAACGATCAACTCCGATCCCGTCGCATAACGCTTCTGGATCGCAAAGGGACGTCGCCCTCGGCTGTAAGCTCGCGTTCCAACCGTCGAACCTCCCTGCTCCAGCGACGTATCGAATGCAGCTCCTGCGAAAAACTGCGTATCGAACCGAAATCGCTCGGAACTCACATCGAGCGCCGATAGGTAGAGCGTCTCGACTTCGGACTGGTAGGCGGGGGAATGGAGCAGCGCCAGTTGCACCGCGCTATCGACATCCAGCACCAGCACCCCTCGCTCATCCAGCGGAAGGTGCTGCCACCAGACGGGATTCTCCGCCGCATTGGTGTGCCCGTTGATATCCCATAGAGGGTAGTGCTTTTTCTTGTCGACCATCTCCATGTAGCGATGCGCTGCAGGATCGTCCTCGGGCATCGGAGGACGATCGGGATTGAACGGATCGAACATCCGGGAACGAGGATCTACCTCCAGTCGGCGCACCAGTCCGTCCCGTTCCAGCACCGCCTTCTCGTCGATCAGTGCATAAACCTCCGAATCGGCGTCCATCCGGTACTGAGCCCGATTGCACCCTAGAGGCAAGGCGCTCACCAAGCCCAAACCGGCCGAAAGTGACCATCGCAGCCAGCGCCTGGCCATTTCAGGTTTCCCGCCCCACCCATCGGTGCGGACGGCCCCCCGAAACGAACGGTTTCTGGAAATGCGATCGGTCGATACGGGCATCGGTAGGTCCTCCCCGATGGTCAAATGGCGGGATATGTATCGGTTTTTCGGAATTTTCCAACCGATTCATTCAGTCAAAATGGATCGACTTTGCCGAAGGACGAAGGTTTTCTCTTCGGGAAACCCCTGCCGTAGCCCCCCAAGCCCGATGTCCGATTACGCAGGCCACCCCTTCGGAAAAGCCCTTCAGCACCCCGGATGACCTGCTCACCCTCACCTCCTCGAACCGATAAGCCCCGAAGAAGCTGAGGAATCGACCGACCATGCGGGTGCCTCAAGCGTTTGCTTGACACCCCAAATCCCCCCACTTACTATCAACTGGCGACCTCTTTTTAGCGCGTCCGCGATAAACGGTCCATGTACGACCCGACGGGATAGCAACCCCATGGAAATTACTGGCATTCTTCTTCTCGTTGGGTTGCTCGTCGCCTTCATTGTCTTTTTGGTCCTGCTGGTCAAAGCAGCCAAGACTTGGGGAGGCCTTCAAGTCACCTCGCTGGTCTTCATCTTTCTCTCGACGCTGGTATTTCTTTTCGCTGCCGGCGGTGTCGCCAAACGGCGCGTCGGCTGGGTCAAAGTGCACGACAAAAAGAAAGTCCAGTTGGAGGACTTGGTGAAGCAGGAACAGGCGTTGAAGAACGGCGACCTGACCAGCACCAAGGAAACCGATGAAGCACTCCTTCCGGTGTTGGGCAAATTGACACGACTGACGATGGACCGAGGCCGTGTCTGGCGCGGCGCCCAGGTGCTGGATGTCAAACCCGATGGCGTTTCGGTGCGGGTGCAGCAAGCCGCTTCCCCCGGAGGAGTCAATCCGCCGGTCAATGCCAATCCGGCAGGTGCCCCAACCGGTGCTCCTGCCGCCGCTCCAGGCGCCCCTCCAGCGGCACCTTCCCCCAGCGATCAACCGGGCGCTGCTGCGCCACCTGCCGCCGGCCCCGCCGAAGGCACGTTGCCGGCCAAACTGGTGGTTTACGTCTTCGGCGAAACCCCCGATGCCACCGGTCGTTTCCTCCCAACGCTCTATCTTGGCGAATACCTCGTCGACGAAAGCCAGGGTGCCGACGCCAAACTGAAACCAATCCAGCAGCTACTTCCCGATCAACTGGCCGTTATCAATTCCGGCCAAATCAGCCGCTGGACCATCTACGAACTGATGCCGCTCGATTCGCACGAGGCCTTCGTAGCCGAAGGATCTGAACCCTCAGCAGACGAATTGTTTGGACGGATGGATCCTGATGCCATCTCCCAACTGCTTCGTACAGGCAAAGAGACACTCGATGCCAATCCGCCCCTAGTTGTGGCAGGCAAAGTCGACTTCAACCTCCGTAAAGGATCGGTGCTCCGATCCTATCTGCTGGATGGCCAGCAGGCTCCCGATGGCACGCCGCCTGAAGCGACTTGGGTTCTCCTTCAATTCACCAAGGAGCACACCATCGACGTCGACAGCAAGGAACAACGCTCCTCGACGGACGGCGGCTACTACGATCTCAGCGGCCGAAGTGTCGATGCGCGGCTCAAACGAGGTGGCGAAGATGCAGAAGTGAAGTTCAAGCCGGGCGACAAGCGAGTTTTCGGGTTCGACGCCGCGCAGGATCTGATCCGATTGGGAGTTGCTGAAGCCGTCAAAAGCATTTACGTCCGCCCGCTCAACAACTACGAATACGCTTTCCGCGATTCGCGGCAACGGACCATCGAAGCCATCCAGCAACTGGCAGTGCTGACTCGCGAAAAAGGACTGCTGGACGATACCAACCAGAAAGGTCAGGCCCAACTGACAGGCAAGCAAGTAGAACGCCGCAAACTGGACCTCGATTTGGCACAAGTCCAGAAGGAACAGAAGGTCATCCTCGCCGAATCGCAGAGGCTGCAGGCCGAACTGGATTCTCTGACCACCTCCATCGCCAGCAGCTACCAGAAGCTGAAGGACCTCCACAGCACCATGGTTTCCGTCCAGTCAGGCGGTGCGATCCCTGGCCCCAACCCCTAACCGGTTCGGCACGCCTGAATCAAAGAGGCCTGATCCCTTTGATCTCAGGACCCCTTGGATCTCAGATCGTCCAATCGCAGAAGAGCCTCTTATTCGCCTCGCGAACCGCCTGCTGATAGGCGTAGTCATAGAGTTCCTTGTTGGCGATCAATTGCTCCCGCTGACTGCCAGGAAGGATCTCCATCGGCACCGCCACAAAGCCCTCAGGAATCGGGTCCGCCGCGCGTTCGTTTGCTTCGCTGGCGACACTCCAGATCGCCTCGTACTTGCGAATGCGATTGCGTTCCATGATGCGACATTCCAGATAAGGCCTGAGTGCAGTTCAAGCGGCAGTGGATGAGATTCTTTTTCTGATCCCAAGAATCGAGAAACCTCGCAGGATCCTAGCGACCCGCTCTTCCAATCACCAGATCAGCCACCAAGGGAACCCCAGAAACTCATTTTCGTTGGCTATCGAAATGGCCGAAGAGTCCAAAAACGAAAAATGCCTGCTCGGCCAGCCACCTTTCGGGACTCGCCAAGCAGGCCTCTTTTTTCGATCCCGACTCAGCAGCAGGTGCCGCAGCAGATCGGATTTCCACCGAAGGAGATGCAGCAAGAGCAGCCTGCATCGCAGCAGGCGCACAAAGCATCGCAACACGATTGCAGCATACGGCAGCAAGCGGCGTCCCCGCTACAGCAGGTGATGCAGCAACCATTCTCGGTCAACTCACACTTGGTGTGTCCGCAGCATAGGTTGCACTGGAAGACCACCTGACCATTCCACAGACAGCAGCAGTTGCAGACACCCCCCTGGAGCATCTTGCAGAGATTCTGAAGAGCTCCACATGCGACATCATCATCGCAGCAGCAGGAGATCTTCAGACCACCTTCACACTTCTCAAATCGCAGCGTGCATCTCGGAAGAATGCACGAATTCCCAACCATCGGCGACGGATTCCCGGTAGCCGGGTGGTTCGCACTGGTGGGATACCGATCCATCAAAACTGTCGACATGGAGTTCCTCCTCCTCTATCAAGACACCCAGTCCCTTGGCAAACGCTGCACATGCGATGGCGATCCTCAAGGCGACTCCCCATGGGACGTCGTTGCGATGGACGATCTTTCCATCCCAACGCTCCTAGTCGCCTATCCAGCCATCTCCACGGGCTGAGTGTAGGGAACCAATCGCCCCAAGATCAATTGGGCTTTGTGGTCCAAGAAAGATTCTTCCCGCCCCGACGGGGTCGATCCGTCAAGGGATCCAGGACCATGAAAAAAACCGTGATATCCGACGGCCTCTCCACCTCTGGATGTGGGTTGTGCTAGCACCAAGACCTCTGTTCACGGCTTGCCATTCCGCGGGCGACTGCCTCGGTCGGATCGTTGATTTCTTCTGGTTGCAGGCGGGTTGGCTCCCGCCTGGAAGTCAGGATTTGGCTTGGGTAAACCAGCCTCCACTTCTCTAAGGTACGCATCCATCTTCGCTTTCAGCATCTGGACATCCTCTGTTTGCTGTGAGGCGAGGTTACGGGATTCCTTTGGGTCGTTGGACAGATCGAAGAGAAGGTCGCTTCCATCTTCGTAGAAGTGAAGCAGCTTCAGATTCCCCAAGCGAATCGCGGTATGCGGTGTGTCTCCCTGATAATGAGGAAAATGAAAGATCAATTCCTCCCGAGGCCGGATCACCCTTCCGTTCTTCGGATCTTGCAGCAGGGGGATCAGCGAGCCACCGTCGAGGTGATTGGGCAGTCGATCGGCTGGGATTCCGGCCCATTGGCAGAAGGTTGGAAACCAGTCGTAACCGACGACCGGAGTACGACAGATGGAACCAGGCTCGATCCCCGGCCCACGCAAGATCATCGGTACGCGAATCCCCCCTTCCCACATTCCTCCCTTGCCACCTCGCAGCGCCCTGCTTCCTCCACCCGAACCATTGTCCGACATGTAGAGGACATACGTTGTGTCGGCCAGCCCAAGAGCCTCGATCGCTTCAAGCACCTTCCCGACCCCGCGATCGAGATCTTCGGAGATGGCGGCAGTGGTGACGGCTTTGCGGTTGGTGTCTCCCATCTTGGCTTCGTATTTGGCCAGAGCCGCCTTGCTGGCGTTTTCCGATGCATGGAGTGCGTTCCAGGAGAGCTGAATAAAAAAAGGCTTGCCGGCATCGCGATTCGTTTCCATGAATTTGGCTGCTCGCTCAGCCATTCCGAAGATGTCGACTGGGTTGGGATCCTGGAACTTGAAAGCCTGCTCGTTGCCTGTATCTCCGTCATGCTCCTCATACCCATGCACTCCCGGGCCACCACCACTTAGATGCCATTTGCCGTAATGAGCTGTGGCGTAGCCCGCTTCGCGCAGCATCTCTCCCAGGGTGATTTCGCGCTGGTCGATCCGCTTGATCCACGCAGGCTCAATCAATGGACGGCCACTCTCGGGCGGCGCTGCCTTGGTCCAATGCATCCTGGCTGGGCTTTTTCCGGTCTGCAGGCTGATACGCGTTGGGGAACAGACTGAAGCTGGAGAGTAACCTTGCGTGAATCGCATCCCTTGTGCAGCAAAACCTTCCAGATGCGGCGTATCGATCACTCGACTTCGCGACTCGGGAATCTCCGGATCCATCGCCACCGACAATCCACTCCATCCTTGATCGTCCGACAGCATCAAGACGATATTCGGGCGCTCGTCCGCATGCGACTTCGGACAGCCGATATTCCAGAAGCAACACAAAGCAAACACCGCCAAGAAGGCATTCCAACTGGCTTGCATGATGAAAGTCCATCGATCGAAGGAGGAAAACAATCTCGAAATGCCAACTGTCTTTACGACCATCCGACTCACTCCGTCTCGATCCTGCGATCGGCAGCGTGATGGTGACGATGCTCAAAAAAATCCTCTGGAAGCTCCGATTGCTCCATGCTGGTCATGCGCAGCGTCAATCGTTTCGGGCCATAGGGTAGATCGATAAAACGCACCTGCATCAACTCCCCACTGGCGGCATCGTAGGTAACTTCCACGCGCCTTGGGCCACGTCGCCCTGGCTTCTTGACGGCGACTAGTAGACGACTGACGCGTCCCTCGGACCAATCCGATTCGGCCGGTAATGACTCGATCGAGAACGCTTCCTGCAACTGCTTCAAGGTCGATTCGATCTGAATGAACGGCATCGCATACTCATGACCGGGCAGATCGCGGCTGAATCGACTGGGATCCCCGCTGATTCGAACCGGGCCATCCGGCTTGACCACCCAGCTCTGGCTGCCGTTGCAGCCGGTCAAAAAGGGAAGCCCGGCATCCGTAAAGCGATTCAGCACGAATCGGTCGGTTCCACGGACATAGAGAATGGCCCCATCCATCGAAGGCTTGGGAGGTCTCCATGATTCCTCCTGCTGCTTGGATGGGATCGGAAAGGATTCCTCCACCGCGATGCGGTAGGTGCGATCGCCAGATGCCTTCTGACAGGCGATCACCCGCTGCAGCTCGGCCGATGCAGTCGCCGGGCGTGAGCCGACCGCAAGCCAAACAATCGCCAGCAGCGCCAACGATGCCACCATCGCCAGTCCGATTCGACGCAATCCCTTCGGACCATGCCCCCTCGATGGCTCCGCCTGCATCCGAAGATCTTCTCGCTGCCCCCTCCCCAAGTCATCGCTCCAATGATCCCCCATTTTTTGATGCAGCAAAGCGCATTGAACAAACAACTCTCGCTGTGCGGGATCCTCGGCCAGCCGACGCTCCAGGTCTCCCAACTCCTCCTGCGTCAACTGGCGATCGAAGTACCTCCAGATCGCTCCCTCTACCCAATCGTTCGCATCGCTCATCGTGGATGCCCCTCCTGCGAACGACGTTTCATGATGCATTCTCGTAGAGCATCGCGAGCCCTCTGAAGCGCCTTGGACACGGCCGCGACACTCATCCCCAGTCGCTCTCCTATCTCGGGTAATCCCAATCCATCGCGGTAGCGCAACATGCAAAGCCCAGCGGCTTGTGGCGCCAGCTTCCGAAGGCAATCGTCGAGATGCTCCAGCGACGCCGACCACCCATCCGATGAACGCTCAAAGGTCTCCGCCAACAGGTCGATCGTCGGATCGCTGAAGACCAGTCGATCTCGTCGGTGCCGTCGTAGATAAAGTCGCATCTGATTGCGGGCAATCGCCATCGCCCAGGGAAGAAACGGCCGCTGCGCGTCATACCTCGCGGCGGACTCCAAGACCGCTACTGCTGTCTCCTGGAGGATGTCCTCGCACGCCGACTTGTCGTGGATCACCGACCGAATCCAGGCCGAGATCACCGGCTGAACCAGCGTCCATTGCCTGGCCGCATGCTTGATTGGCTCGTCCATCCCCTGCCCTCCCTCGAAATCAGCTCACCGGTATCATTAACCCTTCCCGCACCAGATGGACACGAAAAAGGAGATTCTTCAGGAAAAGAAGAAGACTTGGTCCGATGCCTCCACTGCCAGATCGCTTGAGCCGATCTCTCCTTCGCTATGGCGATCGATCGCCTGCCCCAGCTATCATGAAGAGGTTGGAAAAAAAAGAACGTAGCGCAAAGGCCCCGCCTGACCATGAAACAACCAAGCTTTGCGATCGACCGACGAGGTGTGCTGCGCATGGCGGGCATGGGAGTCGCCGGTTCGCTGCTTCCATTGCCTCACGCATCTCAGGCTGGCCAGCAGCCTGGAGAGGATGGCTTTGGGCAGGCCAAGTCGGTCCTTCTGGTACTGCTCAGCGGCGGCCCCAGTCAGCTGGATACGCTCGATCCCAAACCCGATGCGCCGGTGGAGGTGCGAGGCGAATTCGGGACGATCGGGACAACCCTTGCTGGGGTTCGGCTCAGCGAGCATCTGCCGCGACTGGCCAGACAGACCGATCGCTGGGCGATCCTCCGCACGATGGCTCATCGGGAGCACAACCATCTTCTGGCTACCCATGTGGCGCTGACCGGCCGTGAGACACCCCTGCCCCGCGGTGGTTCGGATCTAGACCGGGTGGAGTCGCGGAGCGATTTTCCGAATTTTGCCGCCGCGCTCGATTACCTCCGCCCACGCAGCGATGGGATCCCGACTGGCGTCACGCTACCCAACTACTACATCGAAGGTCCACTCACGTGGCCCGGCCAGCATGCGGGGTTTCTAGGAGCCAAACACGATCCCTGGCAGATCAACGGCGACCCCAGCGCAGAAGGATTTCGCGTCGATGCGCTGTCACGCCGTGACGGGATCGATCCAGCAAGGCTCAACAGCCGACGTCAACTGCTAGACCAGTTCAACTCTAGCCTTGCCCCCTCCTCGGCCAACAGCCTCACCTCCTTCCGCGACCAGCAGCAGCTGGCGCACAAGCTGCTCTCCTCGGAGCGACTGGAGCAGGCATTTCAGCTGACCCGAGAAGCCGATAGCGATCGCGATCGCTACGGCCGCAACAAGTTCGGCCAGTCCCTCCTCCTGGCACGCAGGCTGGTCGAAGCCGGGGTGCCTATGGTCCAGGCAGCCATGGGAATTGTGCAGACGTGGGATACCCATGTCGACAACTGGGGACGACTCAAGAACACCCTCCTCCCGCAACTCGATCAGGGCCTGGAAGCTCTGATGACCGACCTAGCTGCCTCCGGGCTGCTGGAACAGACGCTGGTCGTCGTCATGGGGGAATTTGGACGCACTCCCAAGGTGTCGACCTTGCCGGGCGAAAAGATCCCCGGTCGCGATCACTGGGCACACGCCTACTCGGGTCTGTTCGCGGGGGCTGGCATCCTGGGGGGCCAGGTGATCGGTCAAACCGATGCCCATGCCGCCTATCCCATCTCGAGTTCCTTCTCACCCGCCGATGTCTGCTCGACGATCTTCCACGCACTGGGAGTCCCGCACGACGCCCTGCTCACCGACCCGCTCCAGCGACCCCATCACCTCCGCAATGGCCAGGTGATCCAGTCGCTCTACAGCGGCGCACCGGTCTAGTTGGCACAAACGCTCCAACCCTCGTAGAGACTACCAAAATCGTTTCTGCCGATTCTTTTGGTGCTTCTCTGGCGATTCATGTGGTTGGCAAGCAAATTCACTGCCTAAGAGCGGAATCCCCAAGGAAAGCCACCGAACGGGAAACACCATACCACCAGGATCCGACCACCCTGGTTCTTACGGCACCTCGTCGTAGCCACTGCTCTTGATGAACCGTTTCCAGGAATCTGCCAAGATGGCCCGTATCACCGATCAGCGGGAGCAGAGGTTGCAAGCATCGTCCATCGAAACTCGCACCATCATACTAAGGAATCGCTCACGCCACCCGGCGATGGGCGACCGAGGTGCGGCCAGCGATGGCCGACAGGATTCGCTCGGCCACATCAATTGCTTCCCGCCCCTGTTCGCCCGTCACTTCGGGCGCTTTACCGCTTTCGATCGCCCGATGAAAATCGAGTAGTTCGCATTCGATTGCATTGACCGGATCGCTCTTCCAATGGGTCGTCGGAAACCATCGCTCGAAAAACTCATCCTTCAACCCAGCTCGCTCCTGACCCGACAAGCGATCGATATGGAAGGACCGACTGGCCACCTCCGAACTTGCCTCGGATAACGCGACCTCGCAGGTCGCCAGATTGACGTCGATGATTTGCCGGTCGGTCATGGCATGAAGAGCTCGCTGAGCTGTCCGATGAACACGGCTGGCGACAAGGGAGGCAACGCAACCATTCTGAAAATGGATTTGGCACTGAGCGTAATCCTCATTGGTGCCCATCCAACTGACGCCGGAGGCACGAATCTCTTCGATGGGGCTGTCGACCCAGTCGAGCACCAGATCGATGTCGTGGATCATCAGATCATGCACGACGCCAATATCGGTGCTGCGTCCGGTGAAGGAACTGGTCCGAACTGCATGGATCTGCCGGGGAACGGACGATCGCTGGCGCACCCAGCGGTAAGCGGGATTGAATCGCTCGACATGCCCGACTTGCAGGACACAGTCGTGGCGGCGAGCCGCTTTGATGAGCATGTCGGCTTCCAGCACCGAGGCGGTGATTGGCTTCTCGACAAACAGATGGATCCCCCGATCCAGTCCCCACAGACCGATGGGAAAGTGGAGGAAGGTTGGGGAAGCGACGACCAGGCAGTCGATCCTGCCTTCCATGGCTTCGTGGCTGGAAAAGGTGGGAAGCTGGAGCGACTGTTCGATCTTCTCTCGCGCGGCAGCCACCGGGTCGGCGACTCCCACCACCTCGAACTGCGGCAGTTTGGAGGCCAATCGCGCATGGATCGTCCCCAGATGACCGGCTCCTGCAATCCCTAGTCTCAGGCGCTTCATGCTGCCTTCCTCCGATCCCGAGCCCTTCCATGGCGACCCAAGCACGATTCTTCGATGAATTCAAACAGCACGTCCAGCTCAGGAAACCACTCGCCGCTGGCGGCCAGAAGTTCGCGAGCCTGCTTGGCGCCGACCTTGGAACGATAAAGCAGCTTGTGAGCCTCGGTGATCGAACGGATCGTTTCGTTGTTAAAATTTTTCCGCTTGAGCGCCACCACGTTGACGCATCGCGGCCTAGCTGGAAATCCTTCGGCTAGCATGTAGGGAGGAATATCCTGCAGCACCCGGCTCAATCCACTGACAAATGCGTAGCATCCGATCGATCCGAAATGGTGCACGGCGACGCCACCGCTGAGCGTTGCGTCGTGCTGCACGCGGACATGACCGCCCAGCATCACTGTATTGGCCATGATGACACGATCCTCCACCACGCAGTCATGAGCGACGTGGGCGTTGGCCATCAGATAGCAGTGGTTGCCGACTCGCGTTACCCCCTCATCCTTCTCCGTGCCGCGATTGACCGTAACGCACTCGCGAAAGACATTGAAATCGCCGATGACCACCTGAGTGGGAGACCCTCGGTAGCTGAGATCCTGTGGATCGCCGCCGATGACGCAGTTGGGGAAAAAATGGTTCTCTCTTCCGATCGTGGTATGGCCAGTGATCGTCACATGGTTTTCCAGACGGGTGCCTCGACCAATCTGTGCATGTGGGCCAATCACGCAGAATGGGCCGATACGGACATCGTCATCCAACTGGGCTCGCGGATCGACGATGGCGGTGTGAGCGATGATGGTCGGCATGGTTCTTGCGGCTCTTTCCAGCATCCTCGGCCCCTGCCAGTCGGATGCGTAAGGGACGTTTTTGGTCGTTTCAACGCCGCGTATTAGGCGACTTGGGTATCAACTGTCGTGCGTTGTGCCAGTCTCCACAGGCACTCCGCCATGCGACCGTTCAGCACATGCCCCGAACGGAATGCAACAATGCGCCCGACGATCGAATAGCCGCAAAGGGCCAGATCGCCGATCAGGTCAAGCAGCTTGTGCCGCGCGCATTCGTCGGCAAAGCGAAGGGTGTTGTCGATCGGACCGGCATCCCCAAAAACCAGAAGATCCCGGTAGGAGACATGTCGCGCCAGACCGCGACTTTGAAGCTGCTGCGCTTCCTCCTGCGTGACGAAGGTGCGCGCCGGAGCGATCGATTGGAGGTAGTCCCCTTCTCCCAGGCTGAACGATGCAGTCGCTGCCGAAATCGGATGCTTCGGACCATAGTCCAGTCGATACTCCAGCTGCGGGAAGGGATCCGAACAGGGCATCGCCATCACCCATTGCTGGTTGTCCCCAATCCGAATCGGCTGCTCGATCACCACCGCGTTCCTGGGACGATCCTGGCGGGTCAAACCAACCTGCTGTATCCCCAACGCGTAAGCCATCGCACTGCCGTCCAGGCCAGGCATTTCGGGAGCGTCGCAGTCGATCAGGCAGTTATCCACCTGCATGCCGCAGAGCGCCGAAACGACATGTTCCACCATGTCCACCGACGCGCCCTCTCGGGTCAAACGAGTCCGCAACTGCGTCTCCGAACGGATACCCGCAACCGCTGGCAATACCGGCTGATGCGGCAGATCGGTCCGGCGAAAACATATCCCTGTATCGGGATCCGCAGGGTGAAACGTCAGGGTCACCGGAACGCCAGTCCAGTATCCCCGCCCGTGCACCTGGAAACTGCGAAGAATCGTCTGCTGGAAACGGATAGATCGCATGGAATTCCTAGATAAAAAAGAGTCGCTTCGGCCAGGGCGGCAACCGTCGTCCCTTCCACGATGCCGCCCGCCATCCTTGATCTGAAGCGGGTGCCCCCTGGAGCAGCACCCACAACCTGCTGCCCCCAACAATCACTTGCGGATCGTGCCGGTCGCAGGCGCCGTCGCGGCTCGCGCCCCGTTGGCCGCAGCCGTCGCTCCCTGCTGCTGACGCAGGTATGCGAGAATGGGATCGGTCAGATCGAGCGTCGAGTTGAAGTAGACGACGTTCTTGTTGATCCCGGCCGAAACGGTCATCGGCGCCTTGGGGTCCATCTCCATCCGGCTGTATCGGAAGACAATGCCGATCTGGTTGTACTCGGCCCAAGCCTTGGTCACCATTTCAATCTGCTTGTAGGTGTCGAAGATCACCTTCGCCTCTGACTCGGCAAACTCCTTCTGCTTGCGGCTGAAGTCCAGCTTCAACTGGCTCTCCAGCTGAGCGATTTGCTCTTCCTTCTGCTTGAACTCCGCCGAGTTCTCCTGATAGCTCTTGAGCGACTTGAGTTCTTCAAGCACCGACTCGCGACGCTTGTTGATCTCATCCTCAGCCATCTTGATCTGCGCCTTGATGGCTGCGACCTGATCCTTCATCGTCGGATGATTGTCGAAGATGTATCCGATGTCGATCACACCGATCTTGGTGACCGGTGCGGCGGCAGGAGGCGCTGCGGCAGGTGCTCCCTGCGGTGCAGGAGCCTGCCCCCAGACCGGGAGACTCAGGCAGATTAGTCCAATGGCCAGACAGGCCGACTTGATGGTGACTCGCACGCTAACGCACTCCTTGCTACTGGTGAGCCTTTGCGGCCTGAGCGGCCGGCTGCGCGGTTCCCCTCCTTGGAAATCGCTTCTTTCCGCGAACCGCCGACGAACGCTCGCTACAGTCGCCTCCGGCAGACGCCAGGCCACCATAGCCAGTTCGTAACAACTCAATCCGCGCGGCGGTATTGTGCCTCTTTCACCCAGAGGAGTAAAGAGAGAAAAAGATTCACGCCATCCATCCCGCGGATCTCGCTTCCACCCTGCAAAAACCTTGCTTTCCACCGCAGCGGCAACCATCCCACAGCAATGACAGCATTGCCGGATGATTCTCTTTTTCGGTCGGTCCAGGTGGGCTCGTCGGTCCGATCCGTTCCAGCGCTGCCAGCCCAGGTGCCACGCTTCGACCGATCCATTCGCCGAACAGCGCATGTCTCACAGTGCCACCGATTTGCTCGAGCCACCAAAGGACTCGCGCCCTTCGCCGAGCCCTCCTACTCCTGCTCCTACTCCTGCTCGCAAAAACCACTCGCCGACACTTGGCTGTGACCTGGTTGCGGTCCAGCGGATTTTTGCGACAGTCTACCGGCGTGGCGCAGCCCCCGTTCTTTGTCGTGCGCCGCACACCGGAAGGCTCGCGCCCCTCCACCTGAAGCACGGACGATCGCATCGACCCGCAACAAGCCTCAGCCGATGGTTTTGCTACCGAGGACCGATCCGATCGATGCCCATCCAACGGCGCAGCGCTTCGGGCACCACGATGCTACCATCGGACTGCTGGTAGTTTTCGAGAATCGCGATCAGCGCCCGGCTGATGGCGATCGCGGTGCCATTGAGCGTATGGACTAAGTGCGTCCCTTTCTCCCCTTTGACTCGGTAGCGGATATTTAAACGGCGGGCCTGATAGTCGGTGCAGTTGGAGGTGCTGGTCACTTCCCCCCATTCACCTGCTTCACCGCGCCCAGGCATCCACGCCTCCAGGTCGTACTTGCGGTAGGCTGGTCCTCCCAGATCGCCGGTGGCCGTATCGACCACCCGGTAAGGAATCCCCAGTTCATCGAACAGAAGGCACTCCAGTTCCCGAAGTTCTTCGTGCAACCCGTCGCTTTGTTCGGGAAGTGTGAAACCGAACATCTCGATCTTGGTGAATTGGTGGACGCGATAGAGCCCCTTGGATGCGCGACCGGCCGCGCCGGCTTCCGTACGGAAGCAATGGCTGATCCCCACCAAGCGAAGTGGCAGCCGCTCAGCCTCAAACACCTCCCCCGCGTACATCCCTCCCAGCGTGATCTCGGCAGTCGCCACCAGATTCAAATCGGTTTGCTCGATGCTGTAAATCTGCGTCTCGGGACCGCGCGGCATGAAGCCGATTCCGCGGAGGATACCGGTGTGCGCCACGTCAGGCGTCGTGATCGGAATGAATCCGCGCTGCATCAAATGGTGCAGAGCGAACTGCTGCAGCGCAATCTCCAAAAGCACTGCCTCCCGCTTGAGAAAGTAAAAGCCGGCACCGGCAACTCGAGCCCCTGCTTCGAAGTCGATCAGATCGAGCTGCTGGCCAAGCTGCACATGATCTTTGGGTGGGAAGTCAAACTTTCGGACCGGTGTTTTGCCACGCGCGACTTCCAGGTTGGCGTGGTCGTCACTGCCGATCGGCGCAGCGGGATGCGCCATGTTGGGAAGTCGAGCCTGGATTTCCTGAATCTGTACATCCAGAGCGTCGTGGGCGCTTTGCGCCTGCTCTTTCTGCTCCCGAAGCTTCCTCCCTTGCTCCTTCATCGATTCCCGCTGAGCATCGCTGGTCGCCTTGCCAATTCCCTTGCTGGTCTCATTGGCCAGCCGATTGAATTCCTCTGCCTGCTTCAGCCAATTCCGCCGCTCCAGCTCCAGCTCCACCATCCGATCGACCTCTTCGGGGACCCCGCGATCGCGACAGTTCTTCTTGACGGCTTCGATGTTGTCGAGAATGAATTTTCGGTCGAGCATGGCGCCAGTGGCTTCTCCAGTAGGGTTGAATTGGCCTTGCTTATCCTGGATGAGCAAGGTTGCTTCCGGGTGTCAGTCCACCCAGGAAGGCGTGGGAGTGTATCGATTGCATGACCCGTTGGACTTGAGCTCCAAAAGGTCGCTCAGGACTGCAACTGCGCCCGCGGTGAACATCCCGCCAAGTGGTTCCACAGGTGACTGCTGGCGCGGATCCCCCGGTGGAAATCAGCGATGTGGAACTTTTCGTTGGGACTGTGAGCCCCATCGTCATCCAGCCCCCACCCCAAAAGCAGCACGTCGGCTTTCAGGTGGGCGACCATGTTGGCGACGATCGGAATCGACCCACCCTCGCGAATCAGCACCGCCTCGCGCCCAAATCCCTCGGTGACCGCCTGCTGGGCAGCTGCCATGTAGGGACTGTTGGGATCGACCACCACCCCCAACCCGCCATGCAGGTCGATCACCTCGACTCGCACTCCAGGAGGGGAGTGCTGAGCGACGAACTGCCGGAGCTGCTGGCCCACCTGCTTCGGCGTCTGGTTGGGGACAAGACGGAAACTGATTTTGGCCCCGGCCCACGATGGGATGATCGTCTTGCCACCCTCTCCCTGATAGCCACCCATCAGCCCATGGCAATCGAACGTCGGCCGCGCCCAACGCTGCTCCAGCGCGGTATAGCCAGTTTCTCCAACCAGCTGATCGACCCCCAGTTGCGCCGCAAACCTCTTCTCATCGAACGGTAGCTGCTGCCAGTTCCGCCGCTCCACCGGATCCAGCGGCACCACGGCGTCATAGAACCCCGGAAGCTGGACCCTCCCCTGTTCGTCCTTGATCGCTGTGAGCAGCCGGGCCAACGCCAAGGCCGGATTGGCGACCGCACCACCGAAACTCCCCGAATGCAAATCCTGCTTCGGACCAGTTACCCTCAATTCAAAATAGGCGATCCCCCGCAACCCATAAGTGATGGCTGGCTGTCCCACGGCGTACTGAGATGAATCGCTGATGACAATCACATCGCACTTCAGACGATCAGCGATCTCCGGCAACGTTCGCCCCAGCACCTCACTCCCCTGCTCTTCCTCCCCCTCGATCAAAAACTTGATCTGCAGTGGCAGCTTCTGTCCAGACTCCTGCCAAGCCGCTACGGAGAGAATATGCGTCAGCACCTGCCCTTTGTCGTCGGTAGCACCGCGTGCATACAGGTTGCCGTCTCGAACCTGCGGATCGAATGGGGGACTCTTCCAAAGCTCCAGCGGATCGGCAGGCTGCACATCGTAATGCCCATAGACCAAGACCACCGGCTTGCCAGGCACCGGTGGACTCTCCGCGTAAACCAGGGGAGGCCCGCCACTTCCCAACTTCTCCGTCTTCCAACCTAACTTGCGAAATCGGTCCTGCACCCAGTCAGCCGCCTGCAACATCGCCTCCGATTGCCCAGGGTCGGCAGAAACACTCGGAATCCGCAACCACTCGCACAAAGCCCCCAGATGCTCCTCTCGCTGGCCCTCCAAATACCGCTCGATGCTTCCCATGTCGGCCATGTTCATCCCCTTCCATCGATCCCAGAATCTGAGGTTTACCGCGAGTGATCCCGCTAGGACATCATCACCCATCTGTCGGGGAGGGAGCCCCAAAACCATGGGCCCGATCTCCCCCGACACCAAAGCTTCTTAAGATACCGCAGTCCAGCCAACCCGTGCGGGAGGGAACGTCACTCCCCCACCCTCGCTCTCAGGAATCCACCACCGGTAGCCCCATCGGACACTCGACGATTTCCCTGCATGCAATTGGTTTTTCCCGAAGGAAATTGAATTTCAACCCATCGACCGTACAATGAAGAAGGTGGCCAGGAAGATCCCTTTTTTTCGAGGAACCCTTCGGCTTCTCTAGTCATCCAATCGGTCGGTGATCGCTACCCGCAATCGCGAAACGATCGCTCGATTGGACCCATGTCTCTTTCACTGGCCCCCACTTGCCTGTTCGAGAAAGCATCAGGGGTGTAGCCGACGTGAGAAAGCATCCCATCCCGATCAGGAAGGTTTGGATCTGATGAGTGATTCGAATGCAGCAGTCGCCGAAGAAGTCGTCGTGCGACCGGTCGATAAAAAGAATCAAAAACCGAAGCGACAGCCACGTTACAACGTCATCCTTTGGGACGACTCGGAACACACCTACGCCTACGTGATTCGAATGCTGCAAGAACTCTTTGGTCATTCGGTCGAAAAAGGGTTCAAGCTGGCCGAAGAAGTCGACAAGTCGGGACGATGTATCTGCCTGACAACCACCAAAGAGCATGCGGAACTGAAGCGGGATCAGATTCATGCCTTCGGTAAAGATCCTCTGAGCGCCAAATGCAAGGGAAGCATGTCGGCATCGATTGAACCGGTCCCCGAGTGACATCAAAGGGGCTTTTCGTCCCGTCTTCGAAGGGGGTGTGACGCGGCCCAAGCGTGGTCGGCGCCGAACGGATATCTCGCCGCCGCGGAACACACCAAAACCAATGTCCCGCGCCGCTACCAACCCCTGGTGTGTTCGCGGGGCAGGCTCTCATACGTCACCGTCCAATGCCGTCATGACGTATCTCTTCCCTTCCGCATCTTGAGGCACCACCGCCCCGGCTCACACACCCTACG